>DASUTZ010000169.1:0-11717 GCA_036374295.1 Actinomycetota bacterium | reverse complement strand
CTCGCCGCTCAACCGGGCGTTCACGATCGAGTCGGCCTCGAAGCTCGTCCAGCCGATCATGGAGCGTCGCGGCATCGGCTTGGAGACCTTCTTCAACGTCGAGGCCGTGGACCCGGCGGCCCACGTGGTGGAGTCGCTGGAAGGCGAGAAGGCCGAGTACGACCTGCTCGTCCTGGTCCCGCCCCACCGGGGGCAGGAGGTCGTGTCGGCCTCGGGGCTGGGCGACGCGGGGGGGTGGATGCCGACCGACCCCGCCACGCTCCAGCACAAGGAGCACGAGCGGATCTTCGCCATCGGCGACGCCACGAACCTGCCGATCAGCAAGAGCGGCTCGACGGCCCACTTCGAGGGCCCGGTCGTGGCAAGCAGGATCGCGTCGCTGATCCGGGGCACCGCGCCCAAGGCCTCCTACGGAGGACGGGTGATGTGCTTCCTGGAGACCGGCGGGGGCAGGTCGACGGTGCTGCGGTTCGACTATGAGCACCCGCCGGTGCCCCCCAAGCCGTCGCGACGCTGGCACGCCGCCAAGTGGCTCTTCAACCGCCTGTACTGGAACACCGTGCCGCAGGGGCGGATCCCCGAGTTCCTGGGGAGCCCCGGGAGCGAAGAAGGGAGCGAGGCATGAAGACGATCGCGAAGACGCTGGACCTGAAGGGCCTGTCCTGCCCCCTGCCGGTCGTGAAGACCGCCCAGGCCATGAAGGAGGCGGCCGCAGGAGACCTGATCGAGGTCCTGGCCACCGATCCGGGCTCGGTCCCGGACTTCAAGGCGTGGGCCGGAGCGACGGGCAACGAGCTCGTGGAGCAGACGGAGCAGGACGGCGTGTACCGGTTCCTGATCAGGAAGGGGTGACCGAGATGGCAGAGCTCGCGGAGCTCCCCGTCCCGGAGGAGGCCGAGGAGAAGAAGCTGGTCATCATGGCCTGGAGCGGGGACCTGGACAAGGTGTGGCCCACGCTGATCCTGGCCACGAGCGGTGCCGCGATGGGGATGCGCACGACCGTCTTCTTCACGTTCTGGGGGCTGTTCCCCCTGGTGAAGAACGACGTCCGGATCACCGGCGAGAACTGGATGCAGAAGATGCTCTCGATGATGAACCGCGGGGGCACGGAGCATCTGAAGCTGGGGAAGATGAACTTCGCCGGGATGGGCCCGTGGATGATGAAGAAGCTCGCGGCGGAGCACAAGGTGGCCAGCCCCCAGGAGCTGCTGGAGCTGGCGCGCGACATGGGCGTCCGGCTGGTACCGTGCCAGATGACGATGGACATGCTCGGCCTCCGCCGTGAGGACCTGATCGACGGCATCGACGAGCCCGCCGGAGCGACGACGGCGCTGCTGGAGGCGCAGGACGCGGTCACCCTGTTCATCTGATCCATGAGGTTCTCGGGGCCGTCCGCCGCAGCCCAGGTCCTCGCCCGGATCTGGCTCCTCGCGGCGGCGGCCTCTCTGCTGCTCCCCCCGGCCGATCGGCTGGGCTGGTGGCTGCCGATCCACCTCGCGCTGGCCGGGGCGGCGGGCTCGGCCGTCTCCGGCACGCTCCCGCTCTTCGCCAACGCGCTGGCGGGCGCGCACGACCTCCCCCAGCGCTGGGATCCGCTCCTGCTCGTCACGGCCGGGGCCGCCTCGATCGCGATCGGGAGGCCCCTGGGGATCACGTGGCTCCTGGGAGTGGGCGGCGGAGCCTACGCGCTGGGGTCCCTCCGCCTCACCTGGCTCGTGCTGACCGCCCGGCGCGCGGGGAGCAACCGGCGCCACGCGGCGGCCCTCTTCGCCTACGCGGGGGCGGCGCTCTCGCTGACGCTGGGGGCCGTCCTCGGGGCGCTGCTGGGAGCAGGGACCGTGGGCGGCGCGGATGTCCTGGACATCCGCGCCGCCCACGTGACCCTCAACGCGGAGGGGTTCCTGGCCCTGGCCGTCGCGGGGTCCCTCCTCGTGCTCGTCCCCATCACGCTGCGGGTGCGCGCGCCCGACGCCACCGGTCGCCTCGTCGTGGGAGGCCTTGGGCTGGGGGTGATCCTCCAGGCGGCCGGGCACGTCGCATCCTGGACGCCGCTCGTGGCCGTCGGCGCCGGGGCCGCGCTCCTGGGCGCCGCCGACCTCGTGCACGTGGCGGCGGGGTCCGTGGCCAGGCGCCCGCGGATGCCCGAGCCGGGGGCGGCGCTGCACCTCCTCTCGGTGCCGCTCTGGCTGGTGGGCGTGACCGCGGCCGCGCTGATCCTCGCCCTCACCGGGAACGCTGGGTGGCCTCTCTCGCTCGTGGCGGCCCTGACGCTCGGCGTCTTCATCCAGGCGCTGCTGGGAGCCTGGTCCTACCTCCTGCCCGTGTCGGACCCCGCGGGCTCGGAGGCGCGGAGGGCCCGCCTGGAGCGGACCCGCCGGTGGGCCTGGCCCAGGGCGGCGGCCTTCAACGCGGGAGCCGCGCTGGTCGCCCTGGCTGCGGCCGGGTGGGTCCCCTCACCGCTGGGGACGATCGGCCTGGTGGGCGCGGCCGTCGCCGCGCTGGCCGCGATCGTCCTGGCCTCGCTGGGAGCGCCCGTGCGGGGCGAGGCCCCCTGAGCCGACCGGCCCGGCGCCCGGGGGCCGGACGGCCCTGGGACCTCCCGGGCCGCCCTCCTACGGTGGGGCGACGAAAGGAGGAGCGATGGCGGGCTGGCTGGAGTTCCGTCAATGTCCCGGCTGCGGCTTCGATCCGGCCACGGCCGAGGGCGAGAAGGGCTGCCACTACGTCGACTGCCCCTACCTGCCGGCCGAGCTGGACGTCCTCTGTCCCCAGTGCCGGTTCGACTTCTACACCGGCGAGGGCAACCCGTCCTGCGACGACCCCTCGACGTGCGCGGAGGGCGCGACGGCTCGGGCGAACGTCGAGAACGTCCGACGGTGGCGGGCCGGGGCGGCGATCGGCTGAGGGCTGCCGCGCTCGGAGCGATCGCGCTCGGGCTCGCCCCGCTCGGCGCCTGCGATGATGCGCCGGGGGACGCCGGCCCGCAGCGCCTCCGCGTCGAGATGCGTGAGTTCGCCTTCGATCCGTCCGAGATCGCGCTGCGGGCCGGCGTCCCCGTGGACGTCCGACTCCGGAACGTGGGCCGGGTCGAGCACGACTGGACCCTCCTGGCCCCTGGCGGAGAGGAGGTGAGCTATGTGTACGTCCAGCCCGGCCGGCGGGGCCGCGACCGCTTCACGCTCGACGAGGGGACCTACGACCTCCTCTGCACGATCGAGGGTCACGCCGAGTCCGGCATGGTGGGAAGCGTCGTCGCGGGTTAAGCGTCGCGCTTCTTCCTCGGCCGATCCGGCCACATCCTCTCGATCTCGGCGTTGACCTCGGCCCCCAGCAGCACCGCCAGCGCGGTGACGTACATCCAGAGGAGGACCGCGATCGGAGCCGCCAGCGGACCGTAGGCCCCCGAGTCCAGCGAGAAGCCCAGGTACACGCGCAGCCCCAGCCCCCCGAGGAGCCAAACGCCCGCCGCCGCGAAGGCTCCCGGGACGTCCCGGCGCCACCGGGTCTCCAGCGGGGAGGCCAGATGATAGAAGAGCGAGAGCAACCCGATGCCGATCAGCGCGACGACCGGCCAGTACAGGACCCGCCACCCGGCAGCGACGGCTGCGGTCAGCCCCAGGGGCTCGGCCAGCGCCTCGAGCAGGCGGGGGCCGGCGACGAGGATCGGGATGACGAGCACGAGGGCGACGATCGTCCCAACCGTCATCCCCAGGGAGAGGAGGCGACGGCGCACCGCCGATCGCTCGTCCTCCTCGTCGTAGGCGATCGCGACCGCCTCGATCAGGCGCGTCGTGGCCCGGGAGGCGGCCCACAGCGTGAGCACGATCCCGAACGACGCCACGTCGGCCCTTCCCTCGGCCAGCAGCCGGTTCACGAGCGGTCGTACCGTCTCGGTCACCGTCTCCTCGGTGAGGAAGCTGCCCGCGACGCTCAGGATCTGGTCCCGCATCGCGGCCGCCACGTCCTCCCCCAGGACCTGCGAGACGTAGCCCAGCGTTCCCAGGATCGTCAGCAGCGCCGGAGGGAACGACAGGAGGAAGAAGAAGGCCACCTCCGCCCCCAGTCCGAAGATCCGGTCCTCGAAGGAGTCGCGAACGGCGCGCACCGCCAGGGTGGGGAGCGCTCGCCAGCCTCGAGGGGTGGGAGGAGAGCCGGCCACCACCTCCGATCATCCCACGACGGTCACCGGCGGGCGCTCAGACCCGCCGCCCGGGCGCGGCCTCGACGCGCGGCCGTCAGTCCGGCGTCGGCCGCAGCCGGCGGAACGCGGTGCGAGCCGTCAGAGTCAGGGCGATCCCGATCCCGGCCCCGACGACCGCCGCCAGCGCCCCGATCCACCAGTTGGAGTGGGCGAACTCGAACGGTCTGCCGACAAGGCCCTCGACCCACCGCAGGACCCACAGCACGAGCCGGACGGGCAGGAACAGGATCGTGCCGATCGCGCTCACCACGAAGGCCCGCCCCACCACGATCGGCGAGAGGCCCCACAGAACCGCGTACCCCATCGCCCCCCAGAGGGCGCCGCCGGCCATCGCCGCCATAACGGGGTGGACCCGCGGGAGTGGTGCGTACTCGTCCGACATCTCGCCATCCTCCCACGCGGGTCGCGGGTAGGCTGTCGCCGATGGTCGTGCTCGCGTTCTGCGGACTGGGGCAGATGGGCGCTCCCATGGCCCGGCGGCTGCTCCAGGCCGGGCACGAGGTGGCCGTCTGGAACCGAACCGAGGAGAAGGCCCGGCCCCTGGTGGAGGCCGGGGCCCGGGCGGCGGCCTCGCCGGCCGACGCCGCGGAGGGAGCCGAGGCGGCGTTCACGATGCTGGCCGACCCCGGCGCGGACCGGGAGGTCGTCCTCGGGACCGGGGGGCTGGCCGAGGGTCTCCGCGAGGACGCCACGCTAATCGAGATGTCCACGATCGGGGTCCGGGCCGTGCGGGAGATCGCGGAGGCGCTCCCGGAAGGGCTGGGCGTGCTCGACGCGCCCGTGCTGGGCAGCGTGACCCAGGCCGAGGAGGGAACGCTCCGGATCTTCGTGGGCGGCCCGAGCGACCTCGTGGACCGCTGGGCCCCGACGCTCCGGGCGATGGGGACGCCACGACGCTTCGGGGAGCTGGGAGCGGGGGCGGCCATGAAGCTCGTGGTGAACTCGACGCTGGGAGCGCTGATGGCCGGGCTGGGCGAGGCTCTGGCGCTGGCCGACGCCCTCGGGGTGGACGAGGAGGCGGCACTCGACGTCCTGGAGGGCTCCCCGATCGGCGCCACCACCCGCTCGAAACGCGACAAGATCGTGTCCGGCCGCTATCCCCCGAACTTCCGGCTGGGGCTCGCAGCGAAGGACCTCCGGCTGGTCCTGGACGAGGCCGCCGAGGCCGGCGCCCGGCTTCCGGTCGCGGAGGCCGTGCTGGCCGGCCTGGAGGCCGCCCGCGACGCCGGCCTCGGCGGCCTCGACTACTCGGCGGTGATCCCCTACGTCCGGGGGCGCCCGGCGACCGGCTAGGTCAGCTGCGCCCGGATCAGGTCGGCGAACTCGTCGAGCCGGCTCCGGTCGCCGGGCGCCCGCATCAGCGGCACGTGGATCCCGTCCCCCACGTACCGGGGGATCACGTGCACGTGGTAGTGGAAGACGGTCTGCAGCGCCGCCCGCCCGTTGCTCTGGAGGATGTTCAACCCGTCAGCGCGGAGGGCGTCTCTGACGGCCCCCGCGAGCCGCCGGACCGACCGCCACACGGCGACCCCGTCCTCCTCGGGCAGGGTCCAGACGTCCGGCGCGTGGCGCTTGGGGATCACGAGGCAGTGGCCGTCGGTGGCCGGATTGATGTCCATGAAGGCCATCGTGGCGTCGTCCTCGTAGATCGTGAGCGCGAGGGCGTCGCGGGACACGATGCGGCAGAAGATGCAGGCCGGGTCGCTCACGCTCGGACCGTCGGGTAACCGGCGGCGTCCCAGGCTGTGCTCCCGCCCAGGACGTTCCAGACGTCGTCGAAGCCCTTCCGCAGGAGCAGGCTGGCCGACGCGGACGAGCGGTAGCCGGTCCCGCAGAGCACCGCCAGCGGTCGGCGGCTCGGGACCTCGTCCAGGCGGCGCTCGAGCTCCGCGCCGGTGATGTGGGTCGCACCGGCGATGTGGCCGTCCCGCCACTCCCCCGGCTGGCGCACGTCCAGCACCGCGACGTCGTCCAGCCGGCGACGAAGCTCGCGGACGTCCATCACTGGCATCTCGCGCACCGGCTTCCCGTCAGCTCGCCAGGCCTGCATGCCGCCCTCGAGGAAACCCAGGGGGGGCTCGTACCCGATGCGGAGCAGGTGCCACGCGGCCTCCATCGCGCTCCCCGGGTCGTCGAGCACCAGCACGACGCGGGCGCCCTCGGGCAGCACGGTGCCGGCCCAGGTCGGGAACGAGCCGCCCAGGCCGGCACTCAGCGCGCCCGGGACGTGCCCGCCGGCGAAGTCCTCGGGGGTCCGCGTGTCGAGGGCCAAGGCCCCCTCCGCCAGCCGCCGCTCGACCTCCTCCGGCTGGAGGGCTGGCGGCGGCGTCACCGTCCCCAGCAGCGCGACCCCCTCCAGGTTCTGCGACCGCATCCTGCGCCAGTACGGGGGGACGGCCGGGAGGTCCTCCAGCGAGACGCAGTCCTCGGGCCGGGCCAGCGAAGGATTCGTCCTCCGCTCGTACCCGATCGTGGTGGTGAGGCGGCTCCCGATGCTCCCCGCGCAGAGCGATCCCGAGACGTGCGTCGGGTGCACCTCCACGTGGTCGGGGAGCGTCAGGATGCGCTCCGCCAGGGTCCGGCACAGGACGCGGGCCGCCTCCCGGGCCTCGTCGCGCCCTCCCAGCAAGTCCGGGCGGGCCACGTCGCCCACCAGCAGCGAGCCGCCCGAGAGCAGCATCAGCGGCTCGAGATCGTCCACCGAGGCGTCGCGTACCAGCAGCGCCAGGTGCTCGGGCGTGTGGCCGGGGGTGTGCATCGCCTCAACGACGGCCTCTCCCACCTCGAGCGACTGCCCGTCCTTGAGGGGCCGGTGCGGGTAGCGGGCCTCCCCGTGGGCGGAGGCCAGGATCTCGGCGTCGGTCCGGGCCGCGATCTCGGAGAGCCCGCTCAGGTAGTCGTTGTGCCCGTGCGTATCGAGCGCGTGGGCGATCCGGACGCCCCTGCGATCCGCGGCCTCGAGGTATGGGTCGACGTCGCGACGCGGGTCGACCAGCAGGGCCACGCCCGCGTCCTGCGACCCGACGAGGTACGAGGCGTGCCCGAGCTTCTCCTCATGGAACCGTTCGAGGAACATTCGGCCTAGCGTACGCCCTCGGTCGGGCTGGGAGACGGCGTCGGCGTAGGCGTCGGGCTCGGGCTGGGGGTGGGCGAGAGAGACGGCGACGGAGAGGCGTCGGGCCGGGTCTCGTCCGAGCGCCCCTCGGCCGACTTCCCCGAGCCGGACGGTCCTTGCCGCTTCCCGCTCGGGCCGTTCCCCGCCGGCGGGGCGACGTCGGCGTCCGCCGGCACGAGCTCCAGGGTGACGAAGGACCCCACGGCGAGGGTGGCACCCGCCTGCGGGTCCTGGGTGGCCACGACGTGGGACGCGCTCTGGTGCAGCGGTGCCCCGCGGAAGATCGGGATCAGGTCCGCCCGGCGGAGGGCCCGGCCGGCCTCCTGCCGACTCATGCCGGTGACGGCCGGGACGTCCACACGGGCCGGGCTCCGTCCGCGCTCTTCGGCGATCACGCGCGCTCCGGGCTCGGGGGCGTCGCCGCCCGCCCCGATCAGCGCCGGCGCCAGGACGGCGATGAAAGCCAGGCTCACCGAGGCGGCCGCCCACCGTAGGAACCCCGGGCGGCGCCGCTCAGGGAGCCCCGAGACCGTGGCGGCGCCCTCCAGCGCGGCGAGCATGGCTCCCGCGTCGGGGAAGCGGCGGCGAGGATCCTTCTGCATGGCCCTGTAGACGACCGCCGCCAGCGCCGGAGGCACGTCGGGGGCCAGGGCCTCCACCGGCGGCGCAGTGTATCGGAGGTGCTTCACCGCCACCGACACGGGGTTGTCTCCGGTGAACGGGCGACGTCCGGTGAGCATCTCGTAGAGGACACAGCCGAGCGAGTACACGTCGCTGGCGGGCGTGGTGGGACGGCCCCTTGCCTGCTCGGGCGAGAGGTAGGCCGCGGTCCCGAAGACGACGCGGCTCTCGTCGTCCTGGTCGGTGGGGCGAGCGATCCCGAAGTCCGCCACGCGAGGACGCCCGTCCTCGCCCATGAGCACGTTGGCCGGCTTCACGTCCCGGTGGACGATCCCTCGTCCGTGGGCTGCCGTCAGGGCCCTGGCCACGTCGATCGCGATCCGGCGGGCCCGCTCCGCCTCCAGGCGATGCTCCCGGGCCAGGACCTGCTGGAGGGTGCTCCCTTCGACCAGCTCCATCAGGATGAAGTGCTGATCGTCGTCCACCCCGGTGTCGAACACCGTCACCACGTTGGGGTGGATCAGGCCCGCGGCCGCGCGAGCCTCACGGACGAAGCTGCGCAGGAACCGGTCGTCTACCGCGAGCGAGGCATCGAGGATCTTGACGGCCACGGGACGCTGGAGGATCCGGTCGTGGCCCCGGTACACGCTCGCCATCCCCCCCGCGCCGAGAAGCTCGCCGACCTCGTAGCGGTCGGCGAGCACGCGTGGCGGCGAGTCTGCGCGCACCTCCATCTCATGGCCGCATACCCGACGGCGCCGCGCAGGAAACGCCTGTGCTAGCCCCGGGGGTCCTCCTCGAGCGCGACGTCGGCGGGCGTCCCCTCGCGCTTCACGACCACCACGAAGCGCTCGTTCTCCTCCACGACGTCCTCGACGTCGGGGATCACGTGCTCGTGGACCACGGCGAAGCGGCGCCCGTCGCTCCGGACCCGCTCGTATTCGGGAAGGGTGATCGCGATCACCCGCTCGCACGTTCGATGGCCGCACTCGCACAGCATCCGGACCTGCTCGGCAGGCCCCGCGTCCTCGTGGGCCTCCTGGATGCCCTCGTTGATCTCCCGCGAGGTCGACTCGTTGCGCGCGACCCGCTCTTCCCTGGGATCCATGTCCTGCATCGTACCGAGTGGCGAGGATCCCTGGAGCGAGCCCGAAGGTCACCCACCCGCCGGGACCCCCGGCCCTCGGAGGGAGCGCGCGGAGCCCCTAGCGTGGGACCGGAGGAGGTGGAAGGGCATGGTCGAAGCTGGCACACCCGTCGCGTGGGGTGAGGGCCTGGTGTGGCTGGTCGGCGTGATCGTTGGCGGCTTCCTGATCTCGTGGGTCCTCACCGACGTGCTGCGTATGCATCGGGCGCTCTACGTGGCGCTGCTCACGCTGCTCGCGTGGGGCCTCACGATCGGGTACGTCATGTGGAGCGGGAGCGGCCCCGCGTTCTGGATCGAGCGGTGGCCTTGGGGGATGCTGGGCGCTCTGGTGGCCGGAGCGTTCCTGGCGGTGATGGTCTCCCGCCGACCCGCCGAGCGTGAGGCCGACGGGATGGGCCCCGGCGACGCGCTGTGGGAGGGGGTCGTCTACGGGTCGGCGGAGGGCCTGCTGCTCTCCGTGCTGCCCGTCCTGATCACCTGGCAGCTGCTCGGGGCGCTGGGTTGGGGCGACGCCTGGAGGGCCCTCGCGGCCCTCGCCGCGAGCGTCGTGGTCATCGTCGCCCATCACCTCGGCTACCCCGAGTACCGGGGGCGAGCGATCGCCTCTCCGGTCATCGGGTGCACGGTGCTGAGCATCGCCTACCTGGCGACCGGCAGCCCGATCGCGGCGATCGGCGGCCACATCGTGCTGCACCTCGCCATGCGGATGAGAGGTATGGAGCTTCCGCCGCACGCCGAGGCCATCCCCGGCGGAGAGCGCACCCGCGCCGGAGGGGAGCTGGCGGCGGCGAGGTCCGGCTGAAAGGAGGAGGGAGCGATGGTCGAGACGAGAGAGGACGAGGAGGTCCTGCGGGAACAGGCGGTGGAGAGACTGAAGAGGAAGCGGGACTTCACCGCTCACCTGCTCGCCTATGTGATGGTGAACACCGTGCTCATCGTGGTCTGGGCGATGACGGGGGCCGCGTTCTTCTGGCCCATCTTCCCCCTGGCCGGATGGGGGGTCGGGCTCGGGTTCCACGCCTGGGACACGTTCAGCCGCCCTCCCAGCGAGGAGCGGATCCGGGAGGAGATGGACCACCTCCGGGCCGCGTAGCGTGACGAACGCGATCGCCGTCTACGCGGCGGCGGTGGGAGTGCTGATGGCCGCCTGGTGGGCCCTGGCGTTGCTGCGAGGCGCGTGGGGTCGAAAGGATCGCACCTACGCCGAGCTGGGGCTGCACCTCGGCGCGGAGCTCCTGACGGCCGCGGCCCTCCTCGCCTCCGGCATCGCCGTCCTGGCGGGAGGGCCGACGGCGTTCCTCGCCGCAGCGCTGGGGATGCTCCTCTACACGACGATCGCCAGCCCCGGGTACTTCCTGGCTCGCGGCGAGGTCCCCATGGTGGCCATGTTCGGCGTCCTCGCGGCGCTCACCGCGTCCGGGCTGGTGGTCCTGCTGGTCTAGGGCCGTCTTCGGCTTGATGAGGGCGAGCGCTTGGGCGAACCGGTTCGCCGGGCTCAGCGCGGAAGTGGTCGATGCGGAGGCCTTCTTCGGAGGATCATCCGGCGGCGAGCCGCTCGTAGTGTCGCCACCGGTCGGCGATGTCCTCCTCCGCGGCCTCCAGCAGGGCCTCGGCCCTGAGGGGGTTCGACCGTGCGAGCGCCGCGAACCGCGTCTCCTTCATCGCGAAGTCGCGGAACGCGCCTTCCTTCCGCCGGGAATCGAGCTGGAACGCCGGCGATCCCTCGCGGGCGCGCCTGGGATCGTACCGGTACAGCGGCCAGTGACCGACGGCCACGGCCTCCTTCTGGTGGGTCATGCTGGTGGCCATCTCGATGCCGTGCTCGATGCACGTGCCGTAGGCGATGACCAGCGAGGGACCGGGGTACGCCTCGGCCTCGGCCAGCGCCTTCACGGTCTGCGGGTTGTCGGCGCCCAGCGCCACCTGGGCCACGTACACGTCGCCGTAGGTCATCGCGATCATCCCGAGGTCCTTCTTGGCCGTCCCCTTGCCCGCCGAGGCGAACTTCGCCGCCGCCGCCCGCGGCGTGGCCTTCGAGGCCTGTCCGCCGGTGTTCGAGTAGACCTCGGTGTCGAGGACGAGGACGTTCACGTCCCGACCCGACGCCAGGACGTGGTCCAGCCCGCCGAACCCGATGTCGTAGGCCCATCCGTCGCCGCCGACGATCCACACGTTCTTGCGGACGAGGTCGTCGGCCAGCCCCAGCAGCTCCCTGGCCTCCGGCGAGTCCACGGCCTCCAGCCGTTCCTTCAGCTCCGCGACACGAGCGCGCTGGCGGGCGATCTCCTCCTCGGAGTCCTGGTCGGCGCGGAGGATCGCCTGGGGCAGCTCCCATCCCAGCTCCCACGACAGCCCCGCCAGCAGCCGCCGGGCCCGCTCCGCCCGGCGGTCGAGCCCGGCGCGCATCCCCAGGCCGAACTCGGCGTTGTCCTCGAACAGTGAGTTGGCCCAGGCAGGGCCCCGTCCCTCGTCGTTCTTCGACCAGGGGGTGGTGGGGAGGTTCCCCCCGAAGATCGAGGAGCACCCGGTCGCGTTGGCCACCAGCGTTCGGTCGCCGAAGAGCCTGCTCAGCAGGCCGAGATACGGGGTCTCCCCGCAGCCGGCGCAGGCGCCGGAGAACTCGAACAGCGGCT
>DASUTZ010000168.1:0-6574 GCA_036374295.1 Actinomycetota bacterium | reverse complement strand
TGCGCGCCGCCGACGTCGGCGGCGCGCACCGCGAACGCCCGGTCGGGCTGCGCCCGGCCGGCGAGGTCCGGATGGGGTCCGGCGATCGCCTCGCCCTTTCCGAGGGCGAGGCGATCGCCATCCCCACGGGCGGGGCCGTCCCCGAGGGGGCCGACGCCGTCGTCCCGATCGAGCTCTGCTCCACGGACGGCGAGCGGGTCTGGGTGCTTCAGCCGGCGGGTCCGGGGGAGCACGTCCGGCCGGCGGGTGAGGACGCCGAGGCCGGCGACGTCCTGGTCCCGGCGGGGAGGCGGCTCCTCGGCCCCGACCTCGGGCTGCTCGCCTCCTCGGGGACGGCGTCGGCTCCCGTCCATCCCCGCGTCCGGGTGGGGGTCGTCTCGACGGGGGACGAGCTCGTGCCGGTCGGGCGGCCGCTCGCTCCGGGGCGGATCCACGACGCCAATGCGTTCACGCTCATCGCTGCGGTGGAGGAGGCCGGCGGGGTGGCGGTCCACCCGCCGATCGTCCCCGACGACCCCGACCGGCTGGTCGAGGCCCTGGATCGCCTGGCCGAGGAGGTGGACGTGCTGATCTCGTCCGGCGGCGTGGCCGTCGGGGAGCGCGACCCCGTGAAGCGGGCGTTCGCCGGCCGGGGGGAGGTCGAGCTCTACGAGGTCGCGATGCAGCCGGGGAAGCCCCAGGCGTTCGGGTCCTGGCGGAACCGTCCCTTCTTCGGTCTCCCCGGCAACGCGGTCTCGGTCTTCGTGTCGTTCGAGGTCTTCGTGCGCCCCGCGCTGATGCGGATGATGGGACGGGCGCCCTTCCGTCCCGAGGCCGTCGCCGTCCTGGAGGAGGACGTGGCCGGCCTCCCGCGCAAGACGAGGTTCGCGCGGGTGCGCCTGCGCCGAGACGGCGCTCGCCTGCTGGCCGCCCCCACCGGCAGCCACCGCTCGAGCCTGCTGACCCCGCTGGCCGGCGCGCACGGGCTCGCCGTCATCCCCGCGGGCGTCGAGGCGGTGCGCGCCGGCCACCCCTGCCCGGTCATCGTCTTCCGCGACCCGGAGGAGGGCTGATGGCCCAACCCGATGACGCCGCGCGCATGGTCGAGGTCGGCGGCAAGGAGATCACGGCCCGGGAGGCCGTGGCGGAGGCCAGGGTGACGATGACGCCCGAGGCGTGCCGCCGCCTGCTGGTCGGCACGCCCAAGGGCGATCCGATCGAGGCGGCCCGCGTCGCCGGCCTGATGGCCGCCAAGCGGACGCCCGACCTCCTCCCGTTCTGCCATCCCGTGGCGCTGACCGGGGCCGAGGTCTCGATCACCTCTGACGCCCAGGCCGGGGTCCTCCGGGTTCGGGCTTCGGTGCGGGCCGCCGACCGCACGGGCGTGGAGATGGAGGCGCTCACGGCCGTGTCGGTGGCGGCGCTCTCGCTCTACGACACCGCCAAGGCCTACGACCGCGGCGTCGTGATCGGGGAGATCCGCCTCCTCGAGAAGCGGGGCGGGCGGAGCGGAGACCACGGGAGCCCGGGATGAGGAGCGAGATCGGCGAGGTGCTGGCGGCGATCGAGCGCCTACGGGAGCGGGGCGAGCGGTCGGCCCTGGCCACGGTCGTGGCCGTGCGCGGGTCGACCTACCGGGGCCCGGGCGCGCGCGTGCTGGTGGCCGAGGGCGGCGACCTCACCGGGACGATCAGCGGGGGATGCCTCGAGGGGGACGTGGCCGACGTGGCCCGGGTCGTGATGGAGGACGAGGAGCCCCGCCTCGTCGACTTCGATCTGACCGCCGACGACGAGGCGGTGTGGGGATGGGGTCTCGGATGCAACGGGGCCCTGGAGGTGTTCGTCGAGCCGGTGGAGGAGAGCCTGGGGCTCCTGGAGCCCCTCCGTCAGGCACTGGAGGAGGACCGGCCGGTCGCCCTGGCGACCGTGGTGGAGTCGGGCGTCGACGGCGTCGAGCCCGGCGCGCGGCTGCTGGTCCACCCGGACGGTCGCGTCGAGGGCGACGTCGGACGGCCGGAGGTCGACGAGGTCCTGACCGTGGCGGGGCGGGATGCCCTGGAGCGCGGCCGCTCGACGACTGAGCGTCTGTCCACGGCGGGCGGGGACGTGCGGGCCTTCGTGGAGGTGCTCGAGCCCGCCTCCCGGCTCCTGGTCTGCGGGGCGGGGCACGACGCGATCCCTCTCGTCCGGATCGCCGCCTCGCTCGGATGGCGCCCGTTCGTCGTGGACGACCGTGAGGACCTACTCACCCCAGACCGCTTCCCCCACGCCGCCGGCTTCGTCCCGGTGGGGCGGCCCGAGGAGGCGGCCCGGGCGGCCGGCGTCGATCCCCGGACCTCGGTCGTGATCATGAGCCACAACTACCTGCGGGATCTGGGCTACCTCCGGTCGTTCCTCGGCTCGGGCGCGGCGTACCTCGGCTGTCTCGGCCCCCGCACTCGGCTGGAGCGGCTTCTGGGCGATCTGGAGCGCGAGGGGATCGTCCCGTCCGAGGAGGATCGGGCCGCGCTGCGCGGCCCGGCGGGGCTCGACCTCGGCGCCGACGGGCCCGACGAGATCGCTCTCGCCATCGTCTCCGAGATCCTGGCCAGCCGGTCGGGGCGCGATGGTGGCCCCCTCCGCGCCCGCGGGGGGCCGATCCACGAGCGAGAGGGGGCGGGGTGATGAAGAGCCGTGCCGCGCCGCGGAGCGGTCCGCTGGTGGACCGATTCGGGCGGACCGTCTCGGACCTCCGCGTCTCGGTCACCGATCGCTGCAACTTCCGGTGCACGTACTGCATGCCGGCCGAGGGCCTGCCCTGGTTGCCCAGCGAGGACCTGCTCGACACGGGTGAGATCCGCCGGGTGATCGGACTGTTCGTGCGCCTCGGGGTGCGCGAGGTGAAGGTCACGGGCGGGGAGCCCACCGTCCGCCCCGACCTGCCTGAAGTCGTGGCCTCGATCCGCGAGGCCGGTCCCTCGCTCGACCTCTCCATGACGACGAACGGCCTCCTGCTCGACCGGCTGGCCGGACCGCTCCGAGAGGCAGGCCTGGACCGGGTCACGGTGTCGTGCGACTCGCTGCTGCGGCACCGCTTCGCCGAGATGACGCGCCGCGACGCCCTCGACCGCGTGCTTTCCGGGCTGCGGGCCGCCGAGGAGGCCGGGCTGGCCCCGGTCAAGGTCAACTGCGTCGTGCTCCGGGGCGAGAACGACGTCGAGGCGCTGGACTTCGCCCGGATGGCCCGTCGCACCGGCCACGTGATCCGGTTCATCGAGTACATGCCGCTCGACGCTCAGGAAGCCTGGGAGCGGGAGCGGGTCGTGCCCTCGGCGGAGCTCCACGACCGGATCCACGCCATGTTCCCCTTGGTGCGGGACGGCGACGGGGAGGGTCCGGCCGCCGTCTTCCGGTTCGCCGATGGGGCTCCCGGCGGCCTGGGCTTCATCTCCTCGGTGACGGAGCCGTTCTGCGAGACGTGCAACAGGGTTCGGCTGACGGCCGACGGGCAGCTCCGAGCGTGCCTCTTCTCCCTCGACGAGAAGGACCTGCGGGGGGTCCTCCGCGGAGGGGGCAGCGACGCCGATCTGGAGCGCGTCGTCCGCGAGGCGGTCTGGGGGAAGTGGGCGGGCCACCGCATCAACCACCCCGACTTCGTACGGCCCGGCCGCAGCATGTCGATGATCGGGGGCTGAGGTGGGCCGTGTGGCCGCCGTCGTGCTGGCGGCGGGGAGCTCCTCGCGGATGGGGAGGCCGAAGCAGCTCCTCGAGGTCGGGGACGCCCCGATGCTGCAGCACGCGGTGGACGCCGCCGCGTCCGCCGACGTCGACGAGGTGATCGTCGTCCTCGGCCACGCGGCGGCTGCGGTCGAGGAGGCGCTCCGGCTCCCCGGCGGCGCGCGCGTCGTTCGGAACCCCGATCACGGCGAGGGGCTCTCCACCTCGCTCGCAACCGGGCTCCGGGCGCTGGGCGGGGAGCACGCCGCCGCGGTGGTGATCCTCGGGGACCAGCCCGAGATCGAGGCGTCGTCGATCCGCGCCGTCGTCGGCGCGTACCGGGAGACCGGCGCCCGAGTGGTGCAGGCCTCGTACCGAGGGACCGCCGACCACCCCGTCCTGCTCGATCGCCGGGCCTGGCCCGAGGTCCTCGCCGTGACGGGGGACCGTGGGGCCCGCGAGGTGATCGCCTCCCATCCCCGGTGGGTCCATCGCGTGGAGCTCGATCTCGATCCGCCGAGGGACGTGGACACTCCCGCGGACTACGAGGGTCTCCGGCGCTAGCGACGGGTCCAGACGCCGTCGGGGTCGAGCTCCCTGATCACCGCAAGCTCCTCCTCGGAGGGGGGCGGCGTGGGGCCCGCGTCCTCGGCCGGGCGCACCCGCCAGCCGGTCGCCCGGAGCACGTCGCCCTCGTCGAAGCCCGGATGCCAGCTCTCCAGCAGCGCCTCGCCGTCCACGAACCGGAACACGGCCATCGTCGTGATGAGCGCCGAGGGCCCGCCGGGCGGGAGCCCGACCCGATCCCGCCACCCGGGGCCGTTTCCATGGCCCGGCGAGGTGACATAGCTCACGTGCTCGGTGAGCCGGCGCCGGTCGTGCGGCATGATGAGGAGGATCCGCCGCGCCAGCGAGGCGATGTCTGCCCCGCCACCGCTCCCGGGCAGCTTCACCTTCGGGGCCTTCGGGTCCCCTATGTAGGAGCTGTTGACGTTGCCGTGGCGGTCGACCTCGGCGCCGCCGATGAACCCGACGTCGACCTCGCCCCGCTGGAGCAGCCCCATCGGCTGGAGCATGCCGCCGCACCACAGGGCGCCGGCGACGTTGGGGGTGTCGGACATCGTGGCGAGCGGCGCGGGGCTAGGGCGGTCACGGATGACGCCGTTCTCGAAGATGCCCACGGCGGCGGGGGCGTGCGTCCGGCGGGCGAGGAAGAACGCCAGCATGGGGAGGCGCATCCCCACGAAGATCCGCTCCTGGTCGCGGATCTCGCGCGCCGCGGCCGCGACCATGAGCTCGCCGATCGCCAGGTCCACCGTCACCAGCCGTAGTCCGTGACCGCGGCGCGCGCCTCGTGCAGGTCCCGTAGCGCGTCCCATCTGGGCCCCAGCCGCTCCAGGTAGGCCGCGCGGTCCGGGACCTCGAGGATCCACTCCCGCAGCCACGCCTCGAACCCCTCCTCGTCTCTCGTGGCCTCGTGGTACTCGGCAAAGGCGGCATGGTCCCGCCGGTAGCAGCCCTGCACGGGCGAGGGGTGGCAGGCGCCCGGCTCGTGCACGATGGCCGAGACCCGGAACCCGGGCACGAGCACGCGGCCCGGGTCGCTCCGGATCACGTCCCCGGTCACGATCTCCTCCGCCAGCAGGATCACGCGATCCGCCGCCATGACCGCATCCTGCGTCACGCCGAGGTTCCCCCATGCATGGGCGTTGCCGTTCTCGTCGGCACGCTGGGCGCCGACGATGGCGACGTCTGGCCGGATCGCCCGGACCGCGAGCAGGCGGTCCTCGCTCCAGGGATCGCGGAGGTCGGCGAAGGCGTCGCTCCCCGCCGCGATGTCGCTTCCCAGCAGCGACCGCGTGGGCAGGAAGGGGAGCCCCAGCGCTGCCGCGTGGAGTCCGAGCGCGATCGAGAGGTTGGAGTGGTCCTCGACCTCGATGGGGCGAGGCGTGCCCCGTTCGGCCGCGCGCCGGTAGTTGTGGCCGAGCCCCGCGCTGACGTTCCCCACCCAGGCCGCGCGGATCCTCGCCACGCAGCCCGCGCCGATCAGCTGGTCGAATAGGATGTCGGAGATCGGCCCGATCAGCGTGAGCTCGCGTCGCTCCTGCCGGATCAGCTCGTGTCCGGCCGCGAACGGGATCATGCTCTCGAGACAGGTCCCCATGACGACGCTCGAGCCGTCCGAGACGTGCTCGGACACGGCATCCCGCATGCTGGCAAGCTTGCTCACGGGTCCATCACGCAGAGGTCCGCCCGGCCCCCGGCTACGAGCGTGTTCACCTGGCCGGTGGTCGTGATGCCGCCGGAGGTCATCGTCGCCACCCCGACCTCGTTCCGGACTCGGTCCGCGTAGGGCGCCAGGAACATCCGACCGAAGGTCGGCCGGGAGTCCGGCGTGGTCTGCCCGGCCACGGGCTCCAGGACGTCGCATCCCCGGTCCCGGAGCATGGCGCACAGCTCGATCGCCTCCATCGGCGACAGCCCGCCCCGCTTCCAGTCGTCCACCGTGACCGTGCCCCAGAGGGGGCGGTTCTCGGGCCACGCCGCCCGGACGGCCTCCACCACCTCCAGCGGGAAGCGGGCTCGCCCCTCGAGCGAGCCCCCGTACCCGTCCTCACGGACGTTCGTCAGTGGGGAGAGGAAGCTCGCCAGCAGGTAGCCGTGGCCGAGGTGGATCCCGAGCACGTCGGCGCCCGCGTCCGTTGCGGCCCGCGCGGCGCGGACGAACGCGTCTCGGATCCGATCCATGTCGGCCCGATCCATCTCCCGAGGCGCGGGGGAGACGCTTGTGTACGGCAGCGGGGAAGCCGAGAGCAGGGGCCAGCCGGAGGCGCCCAGCGGAAGGTCCAGCCCCCGATGGCGAGGGCGGGTGGAGCCCCTGCGCCCGGCGTGCCCGATC
>DASUTZ010000167.1:0-7580 GCA_036374295.1 Actinomycetota bacterium | reverse complement strand
GTCAGGAAGCACAAGCCGACGACGCCCGGAAGGCGCGGGTCCTCGGTCTCCGACTTCTCGGAGATCACCAAGGATCGGCCCGAGCGGTCGCTCACCAAGCCGCTGCCGAAGAAGGCGGGCCGGAACACGTACGGCCGCATCACGTCTCGGCGGAGAGGGGGCGGCCACAAACGCCGCTACCGCGTGATCGACTTCCGGCGCAACAAAGACGGGGTCCCGGCGAAGGTCGCGGCGGTCGAGTACGACCCCAACCGGAGCGCGCGGATCGCCCTGCTCCACTACGCGGACGGCGAGAAGCGCTACATCCTCGCGCCCCAGGGGCTCGCGGTGGGCGACACGGTGACCTCGGGCCCCGGGGCCGACATCAAGCCGGGGAACGCCCTCCCGCTGGCCAACATCCCCGTGGGGACGATCGTGCACGCGGTGGAGCTCCGTCCCGGTGGGGGCGCCAAGATGGCCCGCTCGGCCGGCTCCTCGATCCAGATCATGGCCAAGGAGGGCAAGCACGCCCAGCTCCGGATGCCCTCCGGCGAGATGCGACTGGTCGAGGCCCAGTGCCGAGCCTCGGTCGGCGCGGTGGGCAATCCCGAGCACGAGCTGATCTCGTGGGGGAAGGCCGGCCGGACCCGCTGGCGGGGCAAGCGGCCCAAGGTGCGTGGCGTGGCCATGAACCCCGTGGACCATCCCCTGGGAGGCGGCGAGGGAAAGTCCTCGGGCGGCCGCCATCCCACGAGCCCCTGGGGCAAGAAGGAGGGGCGGACCCGCAAGAAGGGGAAGGCCTCGGACCGCTACATCATCCGTCGCCGCGGCAAGGGGAGGGGCTGAGGCATGCCGAGGTCGCTGAAGAAGGGCCCGTTCGTGGACGACCACCTCCTAGCCAAGGTGGAGGCGATGAACCAGCGCGGCGAGAAGCGGGTGATCCGCACGTGGTCCCGCCGCTCGACGATCATCCCCGAGATGGTCGGGCACACGATCGCCGTCCACGACGGCAGGAAGCACGTCCCGGTGTTCATCACCGAGGGCATGGTGGGCCACAAGCTGGGCGAGTTCGCGCCCACGCGGACCTTCCGCACGCACGGCTACCACACCGAGCGAAGCACGTCCCTGAAGTAGGAGCGATGGAAGCGAGAGCGAGCAGCAAGTACGTGAGGGTCGCGCCGAGGAAGGCGCGCCGGGTCATCGACCTCATCCGCGGGAGGCACGTGGAGGAGGCGAGGCGGATCCTGCGCTTCACGCCCTACGGCGTCAACCAGACCGTGGCCAAGACCCTCGAATCGGCTGTGGCCAACGCCGGGCAGCTGCCGGGCGTCGTACCCGAGAACCTGTTCGTCACGAAGGCCTACGTGGACGAGGGGCCGACCCTGCGCCGGTTCCGTCCCCGCGCGATGGGGCGGGCCACGAGGATCGACAAGCGAACCAGCCACATCACTGTGATCGTGGGGACGACCGAGGAGGTGCCCGGTGGGCCAGAAGATTAACCCCTACGGCTTCCGCCTCGGCGTGATCTACCCGTGGCGCTCGAAGTGGTACGCGGGCAAGAAGGAGTACGCGCAGGCGCTCCACGAGGACATCAAGATCCGCGACTACATCAAGCTCCACCTGTCGCGGGCCGGGATCTCCGAGATCATCATCGACCGCAAGGGCGGCGACCAGATCGAGGTGAACATCCGGACGGCGCGGCCGGGGATCGTTATCGGCCGGAAGGGGTCCGAGGTGGAGCGGGTCCGCAAGGACCTCGAGCGGATCACCGCGAAGCGCGTGTCCGTCAACGTCGAGGACCTCAACGTGGCGGCCACCGACTCCCGTCCCGAGACCGACGCCACCCTCCTGGCGCAGGGGGTGGCCGAGCAGCTCAAGGGCCGCGTCTCGTTCCGCCGGGCCATGCGCCGGGCCGTGCAGACCGCGATGCGCGCCGGGGCCCTGGGCGTCCGCGTGCAGTGCAGCGGCCGTCTGGGCGGCATGGAGATGTCGCGCCGCGAGTGGTACCGAGAGGGGCGTGTCCCTCTCCACACCCTCCGAGCCAAGATCGACTACGGGCTGGCCGAGGCCCGCACCACCTTCGGCATGATCGGGGTCCAGGTCTGGGTCTACCACGGGGACGAGATCCCGCAGGAGGAGAAGGAGACGGAGCGGGCCCGCGCCCGGGCCCTGGCCGGCATCGGCGGCGCCTCGACCGGCGCGCTGGTCACCGACGAGAAGGAGATGGCGGAGGTGGCCGAGGAGCCCGGGTCGGCGAAGCCCGCCGATGGCGACGAGGCCACCTCGAAAGAGGGCGCCCCCCAGGGAGGATCGGCCTGATGCTGCAGCCGAAGAAAGTCAAGTGGCGGAAGCAGCAGCGGGGCCGGATGCGGGGCAAGGCCAAGGGCGGCACCGACGTGCAGTTCGGGGACTACGGCCTGGCAGCCGGGGAGCCGGGCTGGATCAGCAACCGCCAGATCGAGGCGGCCCGCGTGGCCATCACCCGCTACATCCGACGCGGCGGCAAGGTGTGGATCAACATCTTCCCCGACAAGCCCGTGACGAAGAAGCCGGCCGAGACCCGTATGGGCTCGGGGAAGGGCAACCCCGAGGACTGGGTGGCCGTGGTCAAGCCCGGACGCGTGATGTTCGAGCTCTCCGGCGTCAGCGAGCCCGTGGCCCGCGAGGCCCTGCGCCGCGGCGCCGCGAAGCTCTCCGTCCGCAGCAAGTTCGTGACCAGGTTCGGGGGTGGGGCGTGACGAAGCCCGCCGAGCTTCGTGACCTGGACCGGAACGAGCTGCTGGAGCGGCTGGAGGCGGCGAAGGAGGAGTTGTTCAACCTCCGCTTCCAGTTCGCCACCGGCCAGCTCGACAACCCGATGACGATCAAGGCGGTCCGTCACGACATGGCCCGGATCCTGACGATCCTTCGCGAGCGCGAGCTCGAGGAGCTTGAGGCCGAGGAGGCTGCGGGCGAGGAGGAGGGTGCCCGATGAGCGCCGAGCGCGGCAGCAGGAAGGTGCGGACGGGCGTCGTCGTCTCGAACGCGATGGACAAAACCGTCGTGGTGCGCGTCGACGGGCAGCTCCGCCACCCTCTGTACCGGAAGATCGTTCGGCGGACGTCGAAGCTCCGGGCCCACGACGAGGGAAACGAGGTCGGCGTGGGCGACCGGGTCCGCATCATGGAGACCCGTCCCCTGTCCAAGACGAAGCGCTGGCGCGTGGTCGAGATCGTGGAGAAGGCCAAGTGATCCAGCAGGAGTCCCGGGTCAAGGTCGCGGACAACACGGGGGCCAAGGAGGTCCTGTGCATCCGCGTGCTCGGCGGCTCGGCCCGTCGGTACGCCGGTGTGGGCGATATCATCGTCGGGACGGTGAAGGACGCCCTCCCCGGAGCCGGGGTGAAGAAGGGCGACATCGTCCGGGCCGTCGTGGTCAGGGCCGCGAAGGAGCGACGCCGCTCCGACGGCTCCTACATCAAGTTCGACGACAACGCCGTCGTGCTCATCAACGAGACGAACGCGCCGCGCGGGACCCGCATCTTCGGTCCCGTGGCCAGGGAGCTCAGGGAGAAGAGGTTCATGAAGATCGTGTCGCTCGCGCCGGAGGTCCTGTGATGCCGGTGGCGATCAGGAAGGACGACGAGGTCCTGGTGATCTCGGGGAAGGACCGCGGCAAGCGAGGCCGCGTGGTGAACGTCCTGCCCCGGGAGGGCCGCGTCATGGTGGAGGGCATCGCCCGGGCCAAGAAGCACGCCCGGCCCTCGCGCAAGCGCCAGCAGGGCGGGATCGTGGACATCGAGCAGTTCGTGGACATATCCAACCTGATGCTGGTGTGCCGGTCGTGCGGCCAGCCCACGAGGGTCGGCCACCGATTCGACGAGGACGGCGGCAAGGTGCGGGTGTGCAAGCGATGCGGGAAGGATCTCTGATGGCTCCCAGGCTGAAGGACTGGTACCGGGAGACCCTCGTGGCCAAGCTGCAGAAGGAGCTCGGTCTCTCCAACCCGATGGAGGTGCCCCGGCTGGAGAAGATCGTTATCAACATGGGCCTGGGCGAGGCCTCCCGCGACGTCAAGGTGCTCGACGGCGCGGTGGAGGACCTCCGCACGATCACGGGGCAGCAGCCGGTGATCACGAAGGCTCGACAGTCGATCGCTGGTTTCAAGCTCCGCGAGGGGATGCCGATCGGCGCTAAGGTCACCCTCCGCGGCGATCGGATGTGGGAGTTCCTCGACCGAATGCTCTCCACGGCGCTGCCGAGGATCCGAGACTTCCGGGGCCTCGACCCCGAGGCCTTCGACGGCCACGGCAACTTCACGATCGGGGTGACCGAGCAGCTGATCTTCTCGGAGGTCGACTACGACCAGATCGACGCGGTGCGCGGGATGGACATCACGATCGTGACCACCGCGGCCACCGACGAAGAAGGACGCGCGCTCCTGCGGGTCCTCGGGTTCCCCTTCCAGGGGCTGCCCGTGGAGCCCGTGATGGGCGCGGCGTGAGGGGAGCGAGATGGCGCGTAAGGCGTTGATGAACAGGGCGAAGGCGAGGCCGAAGTACCGGTCGCGGGCGCTGACCCGCTGCGAGCGGTGCGGCCGGGCGCGGGCGGTCTTCCGCCGCTTCCGGCTCTGCCGCCTCTGCTTCCGTGAGCTCGCTCACCGGGGCGAGATCCCCGGCGTGACGAAGGCCTCGTGGTGATGACGCGATGACGATGACCGACCCCGTCGCAGACATGCTGGCAAGGATCCGGAACGCCGCCCAGGCGCACCAGGACGAGGTGGCGATCCCGGCTTCCGGCGTGAAGGAGCAGATCGCGCGCGTCCTCCGCGACGAGGGCTACGTTCGCGGCTACCGGATCGACGAGTCGGAGGGTCCCAAGAACCGGATCGTGATCGAGATGAAGTACGGGCCCGAGCGCCAGCGCGCGATTACAGGCATGCGGCGGGTGTCGAGACCGGGCCGGCGGATCTACGCCGGCCGGGATCGGCTCCCACGGGTCCAGGGAGGCCTCGGGGTGGCGATCCTCTCCACCTCGAAGGGTGTGATGACCGACCGACGTGCCGCTCGCGAGGGCGTGGGCGGCGAAGTCCTCTGCTACGTGTGGTGACGAGATGAGCAGGATCGGCAAGGAGCCCATCGAGATCCCCGACGGCGTCACGGTGACGCTGGAGGGCTCGCGCGTCTCCGTGGAGGGGCCCAAGGGGTCGCTCCACCAGGACGTGGACCCCGACATGCGCGTGACCGTCGAGGACGGCCGCGTGACGGTCGAGCGCCCCTCGGACGTGCGGGAGCACCGGGCCCTGCACGGCCTGACCCGATCGCTGATCTACAACATGGTCCACGGCGTCACCGAGGGCTACCAGAAGGTGCTCGAGATCCAGGGCGTGGGCTACCGGGCGACGCTCCAGGGGAACGCGCTCGAGGTCCAGGTGGGCTACTCGCATCCGGTGCGGGTCGAGCCCCCCGAGGGCATCGAGTTCGAGGTCCCCGCCCAGAACCGCATCGTGGTGCGGGGGATCGACAAGCAGCTCGTGGGACAGGTCGCGGCCGACATCCGCGACATCCGGAAGCCGGAGCCGTACAAGGGCAAGGGCATCCGCTACGAGGGCGAGTACGTGCGGAAGAAAGCCGGGAAGGCCGCGAAGGCGGGGCTGGGGGCATGACGACCAGAACCGCGAAGACGAGGGCCGCCCGGGTCCGCCGGCACCGACGGGTCCGGAAGCGGATCACCGGCACCGCCGAGAGGCCACGCCTCGCGGTGTACCGCTCGAACCGCCACGTCTACGCGCAGCTCGTGGACGACGTCTCGGGCCGCACGCTGGCCTCGGCCTCCTCGCTCGAGCCGGAGGTCCGGGATGGTGGGATGGGCAAGACCGAGGTGGCGAAGGTCGTGGGCGGCCTCATCGCCGGCCGGGCCAAGGAGGCGGGCATCGAGCGCGCCGTCTTCGACCGCGGCGGCTTCCTCTTCCACGGTCGCGTGGCGGCCGTGGCCGAGGGGGCCCGAGAGGGAGGACTCCAGATTTGAGGCGCTACGACAGCCAGGACAAGAGCCCCTACGAAGAGCGCGTGGTCTCCATCAACCGCGTGGCCAAGGTCGTGAAGGGGGGCCGGCGCTTCTCGTTCGCGGCCCTCGTGGTCGTGGGCGACACGGCCGGACGCGTAGGGGTCGGCTACGGAAAGGCCAAGGAGGTCCCCGCGGCGATCCAGAAGGGCGTGGAGGAGGCCAAGCGCGCCATGTTTGAGGTCCCGATGATGGGGACCACGATCCCGCACCAGGTCGTGGGAGCGGACGGGGCGGGCCGCGTCCTGCTCAAGCCCGCAGCGCCGGGCACGGGCGTCATCGCCGGCGGGCCCGTGCGCGCCGTGATCGAGGCGGCCGGGATCAAGGACGTGCTCTCGAAGTCGCTGGGCTCCGACAACCCGATCAACATCGTGCACGCCACCGTGAAGGGGCTTCGCGAGCTCCGACGCCCCGAGGACGTGGCCGCCCTGCGTGAGCGCGAGATCCACGAGGTGGCCCCTCGCCCCATGATCGAGGCGATGGAGGCCGCCCGCACGCGCCTGGCCCACGAGCGGCGGGAGGCCGGCCTGGATCGGGAGGAGGCCGGTGGCGAAGCTTAAGGTCACTCAGGTGCGGGGGCGGGCGGGCAAGCCCGAGCCTCAGCGGCGGACCCTGATCGCGCTGGGGCTCCGCCGGGTGCGCCAGTCGGTCGTCCACGAGGACCGCCCGGAGATCCGAGGCATGATCGCCAAGGTCCGCCACCTGGTGGACGTCGAGGAGGTCCGATGAAGCTGCACCACCTCAAGCCGCCGAAGGGCGCCAAGAAGGACCGGACCCGGGTGGGTCGAGGGCGAGCCGGCGCCCGAGGCAAGACGGCCGGCCGCGGCACGAAGGGCTACCTCGCTCGGAACCAGCCCAAGCAGGGGTTCGAGGGCGGGCAGATGCCCCTGGCCCGCAGGGTTCCCAAGAAGAAGGGGTTCACGAACCGGAACCGCGAGGCGTGGGCGGTGGTCAACGTCGAGACGCTGGCCGCTCGCTTCGAGGCGGGCGAGACCGTCACCCCGGAGACGATGGCGGAGCGGGGGCTGGTCCGGCGCCGCCTCCCCGTGAAGGTCCTCGGAGCCGGCGAGATCGACCGCGCGCTGACGATCCAGGCGCACGCCGTCTCGAAGGGCGCCCGCGAGAAGATCGAGGGTGCGGGCGGGACGGTCGAAGTCCTCTAGCCTCCGATAGACTAGGCGCCGAGTTCGCCGGGCGGGCCGGCGAGGAGGAGCAGACGTGCTGCGAGCGTTCATCGACGCGTTCAAGATCCCGGATCTCCGGAACAAGATCCTCTTCACGCTCTTCATCATCGCGGTGTACCGGATCGGCGCGCACTGGCCCGTCCCCAACGTCGATGTGGCCGCGGCCCGCTCCGCGACGCAGGTCACGGGAGGCCAGGGGAACGTCCTCTCGTTCATCGACCTCTTCGCCGGGGGTGCGCTCCAGAACTTCGCGATCTTCGCGCTCGGGATCATGCCCTACATCACGAGCTCGATCATCATGCAGCTCCTCACCGTGGTGATCCCGAAGCTCGAGCAGTGGCAGAAGCAGGGCGAGGTCGGGGTGAAGAAGATCACC
>DASUTZ010000166.1:0-5605 GCA_036374295.1 Actinomycetota bacterium | reverse complement strand
GAGATGGTGATGCCCGGGGACAACACCGAGATGACCGTCGAGCTGATCGCCCCCATCGCCATGGAGGAGGGGCTGCGCTTCGCCATCCGCGAAGGCGGCCGCACCGTGGGCGCCGGGCGCGTGACGAAGATCCTGGAGTAGCCGGTGCCCAAGTCCGACAACCGACCGAAGATCACGCTGGCCTGCGGCGAGTGCAAGCGGCGCAACTACGCGACCCGGAAGAACAAGGTCAACGATCGGGAGCGGATCGAGCTGCGGAAGTACTGCCGGTGGTGCCGGCGCCACACCCTCCACAAGGAAACGCGGTAGCGCTCAGGCCACGGGCCCTCGGGCCTTGACCTTCCCGAACCGGATCGCCACCGCCAGGGCTTGGAGCTTCGAGTGGACCCCGAGCTTGGTCAGGATGTTCTGGACGTGGGTCCGGAGGGTGTGACGGCTGATCCCCAGGTCGGTGGCCATCTCCTCCGGAGAGAGGCCGTCGGCCATCAGCTGGAGGATCTCGATCTGTCTCGGGGTGAGGCGCTCCACGCGGGCCCTGGCCGCGGCGTCCTCCTCCCGGAGCTCCCCGAGAACGGACAGCATCCTGTCGACCTCCTCCGGGTCGAATTCGGACTCCCCCGAGAAGGCCGCGCGGACGGCCTCGGCCACCTCGCGCACCGGCCGCACCTTCGAGACGAACCCGGAGGCTCCTGCCTCGACCGCGCGAGCCAGCGTGACCTCGTTGTCATCGGGCGCGAGCACCACGATGCGAGCCTCGGGGAACACCCGCTTGATCTCGCGGGTCGCGGCGATGCCGTCCATCACCGGCATCTCGACGTCCATCAGCACGACGTCGGGTCGCTGGACCGCGACCCGGTCCACCGCCGAGCGGCCGTCCGTCACCACCTCGGTCACCATCAGGCCCCGCTCGAGGTCGATGACGGTCTTCAGCGCCTCGGCGTAGCTCCGGTGATCGTCGGCGATGAGGATGCGGATCCGCTGCTCCTCGCGCCGTCTCCGTGACGCCATCACCGGGAATCCTCGCACCCATGCTCCGCCGTTGCCAGCACCGCGGCGGATCTCGTCTCCACAGGTCCCCGCCTTGACCCTCGTACCTACCCTTCGGTAGCCTTCACCGGGCCGCGAGGAGGAGCCGCTTGGGACGTCTGGACGACAGGGTCGCCGTCATCACGGGAGCCGGGCGAGGCATCGGCAGGGCCACCGCGGTGCGCTTCGCCGCCGAGGGCGCGGCCGTCGTCGTGAACGATGTGGACGCGGAGCCGGCCGAGGAGACTGCTCAGGGGGTCAAGGATGCGGGCGGAGAGGTCCTCGTCTCCACCCACGACACCGTGGACCTCGAGCAGGCGAGGGGGATGGTCGAGGCGGCGGTGGAGCGCTTCGGCAAGCTCGACGTCGTGGTGAACAACGCGGGGATCACGAGGGACCGCACCTTCCACAACCTCGACGATGAGCTCTGGGACCTCGTGCTCGACGTGAACCTCAAGACGGCCTTCCATACGACCCTGGCCGCGATGCCCCACCTGCGGGGAGCGGCGAAGAGGGAGCTGGGCGAGCAGGGGAAGCCCAGCCATCACCGGAAGATCACCTTCACCACGTCGGTGGCGGCCCTCGTGGGCAACGCGGGCCAGGCGAACTACACGGCGGCGAAGGGCGGGATCGCGGCGCTGACCAGGACCCTGGCCCGCGAGCTCGGACCCTTCCAGATCAACGTGAACGCGGTCGCCCCGGGGTTCATCGAGACGCGCCTCACGCAGGCGAAGCAGGAAGGCGAGGATCTGGGCGTCCCCGAGCAGATCCGTCAGATGGCCCTGATGCTGATCGCGCTGGGTCGGTACGGTCAGCCGGAGGACGTGGCGAACGCGCACCTGTTCCTCGCCAGCTCGGAGGCTGACTACATCTCCGGCGTGATCCTCCCCGTGGCCGGCGGACAGCTGGGAGCCTGACGCGTGGCGCTCAACCGTGAGCTCGTGGGGAAGGAGTACCCGGGGGTGATCTACGAGGTCGGCCGAGAGAAGATCCGCGAGTTCGCGCAGGCGGTCGGAGAGACGAACCCGGTCTACCACGACCCCGAGGCCGCGAGGGCCGCGGGGCATGCCGAGCAGGTGGCCCCGCTGACCTTCCCCACCGTGCTGCATCTCCGGTCGGGCCCGCAGGTCGTGATGGACCCTGAGCTGGGGCTGGACTACTCGCTGGTCGTGCACGGGACCCAGGAGTTCGAGTACCGGCGCCCGATCCTGGCCGGCGACGTGTTGACGGCGACCCCTCGGATCGCCGAGATCACCGCGAAGGGGCCCCACGAGTTCTTGGTGATCGAGAACACGATGACCGACCCGTCGGGGGAGGTGGTTTGCATCGCTCGGGCTACGCTCATCTCCCGGGGGACCGCGGAGCGATGACGGTGGCGCGCAGGGCCCTCGAGGACGTGGCGGTGGGGGACGAGATCCCCGAGCGGACCCTGGTCGTGGACCGGGCCCAGCTGGTCCAGTACGCGGGCGCGTCCGGCGACTTCAACCCGATCCACTGGAACCCGGACTTCGCCAGGATGGTCGGCCTGCCCGGGGTGATCGCCCACGGCATGTTCACGATGGCGCTGGTGGCCAGGGCCGTCGGGGAGTGGGCCGGCGACGCCGGCGCCGTGAGGCGCATCTCCGTGCAGTTCCGCAGGGAGGTCCTCCCCGAAGAGAAGGTGGTGGCCAAGGGGAGGGTCGCGGAGAAGGACGAGGAGGCGCGAACGGTCCGGTTGGAGCTGTGGGCGGAGCTGGAGCGCGACGGGAAGGTGCTTCAGCCGATCAAGAACGGTGAGGCGGTCGTCGAGCTGTCCTGAACGGACCCCCCGAGCGCGGTAACCTGCCGGGGGATGGAGGGGTCCAAACCGCTGGTCGACGGGGAGCTGCTGGATGCGTGCCGCCATGGTGACCCGGCGGCGTTCGAGGAGCTCGTGGCGCGGACGCAGCATCGCGTGTACGCGCTGGCCTACCGGCTGGTGGGAGACCGAAGCGAGGCCGAGGACGTGGCCCAGGAGGCGTACCTGCGGGTGTTCCGGTCGCTCGGCGGCTTCCGGGAGGAGTCGAGGTTCGAGACCTGGCTGCACCGGATCGTCGTCAACGCGGCGATGACGCATCTGCGCCGGCGGGGCCGGTTCGGCGACCTCCTGCGGGATCCCGTGACCGATCCGGAGCCGCCCCCGGCCCCGCCGGCGCAGGACCGGGCGGCCGATCGCGACCTGATCCGTCGGGCCCTCGAGGAGCTTCCGCAGGGGATGAGGACGGCGCTCCTCCTCTACGAGATGTACGGGCTGAGCTGCGGGGAGATCGGTCGGGAGCTAGGGCTCTCGGAAGGGGCCGTGAAGATCCGGCTCCACAGGGCGAGGAAGCGACTGAAGGAAGCGATCCATGGCGCGAGCGAGCATGCGGTGTGACGAGGTGGTGGCCGTCCTCCCCGCCTTCGCGGGGGAGGAGGCGCCCTACCCGCACGACCTCGAGGTGCACCTCCAGACCTGCCGGGGCTGCGCCGACGAGGAGATCCGCTATCGGGAGCTGCTGGGGATCGTCCGAGGGCTCCGCGACGCCGGCGAGCCTGCCCCTCCAGGGCTGGCCCTGCGCGTCAGCCGGCGCGCGGCCCGGCTCGACGTGGCCTGGCGCGGCTACGCGCGCCGGCTGACGCGCACCCCTCGATCCCGTTACGCGGCGGCGGGGATCGGCGGGGCCGTCGTCGGCGCCACCGCGATCGCCCTGATCCTGCGTCGAGGCGCTCGTCGCGCGGCGACGTCCTAGGCCACGTCGCCGGCGAGCTCCCGGGAGAGACGCTCGAGGCGGCGCTCCACGCCGCGCAGGCGGCGCGTGAACACGGCGGCATCTTCGGGTCGGGGCTCGCGCGCGTAGATCCCGGTCAGCTCCTCGACGGAGGCGCGGAGCGCCGTGAGCGACTCGTCCAGGGCAGCCTCCTGTCTCGCGGCGGAGGTCCGCAGCACCCTCTCGATCGATGCCGACTGATCCTGGCCCGATTTGCGGACCGCGTCGAGCAGCGCCCGGAGCGAGTCGGTGATCGCCTGGAGGCTGCGACCCTGCTGTCCGGCGTGGCGCCCGACGAGCTGCGTCACGAGGTGGATCGCCTCCTCGCGCATCGAGCCGGCCGTCCCCTCGATGCGGTCGGCCAGGTCGGCGTGGATCCCCTGGAGCACCGCCCCCGTCCGGGCGGCGACCCCTGCCACCTCCTCCTGGAGGCTCACGATCTCCCGCGCGAGGGCCAACTCCATCGCCTCCCCGGTCCGCCTCGACTCCTCGGCCGCGCTCTCCAGAGTCATCCGGAAGCCCTCCCGGATCCGAGCGGTGGCCTCGGTCAGCCCCCTGCCCACGCGCTCGGTCAGCGCGGACGTTCGCCGCGCCGACTCCTCGATCGCGCCCCGCAGCCCGCCCAGGCGCTCGCCGGCGCGCCGCTCGGCCTCCTCGGCTCGCTCGGCGAGGGCCGCGATCTCGCCCTGGATCCGGCGGGCCATCTCGGCCACGCCCTCCGCAGCCTGGGCCGCGTATTCGCTCATCCGCTCGCTCCCCCGGCTCTGCGCGGCCTCGAGCCGCTCCAGACGCTCGTCGAGATCCCGCCGGAGAGCGTCGGACCGCTCGGCCAGCGACTCGATGTCGCGGGCTCGCCCCTCCATCGACTCCGCGATGCGGCGAGTGAGGTCCGCGTGGATCCCCTCGAGAACGACCCCGGTGCGCTCGGCCGTCCCGTCCACGAGCGCTCGCAGCTCTTCGCGGAGCTGGCGCGCCGCGTCGGCCGAGAAGGCCGTCTCGGAGGTCACCGCGGCCTCGAGGCGCTGCAGCTCTCCCCGGATGCCCTCGCGGACGTCCGCCACCTCGCTCCGGAGCCCGGTCTGGAGCCGGCGGTACATCTCGCCCATGCCCTCGGTCATCCGCCGAGAGAAGCGGGCCAGGTCCTGCCGCTGTCGCGCGATCTCCTCGGCCACTCCCGAGGCCTCCGCTTCCCTCGCTCGCTCCGAGACGCGCTTCACCGCATCGCGGGTGGCTTCGGCGAGCTGGCGCACCGCCTCCTCCATCCGCGTGACGCGGATCTGGAGCGACTGGAAGCGCTCATCCGTGTGGCTGAGGAGGCCTCGGATCGCGTCGTCCTGGGTCAGGGCCGCGATCACGCCGTCCTTGAGATTCTTGCGGGCGTCGGGGCCGCTGGCCCTCCACACCTCGGCGGCGAGGTGGCGCATCAGCTTGGCGGCCGAGCGCTCGATCGCGGCCAGACCGTCCTCGAGGCGCTCGTCGATGATCTCCGTGTTCTCGGCGAGATGGCGCTCCAGCTCGCCTGCGTCGTCGCCCTCGAGCCGGACCGTGCGCCCGCCGGACCTCCCGGCCCGCGGGTCGCGGATGCGCTGCATGTATCCTCGCGTTCTGGGCCGCGCGAGGCTCCCGCCAGTGTAGGACAGCCCCGCGAGGGGGTCACGCACCCGCGGCGCGGGGGATCCTTTGCCGCTCTCCGCGAGGAGCCCGTATACTGAGGTTCCCGCGTTACCGATATACTCCCGGTGCCGAGGGCCGTAGCTCAATCTGGCAGAGCACCGGTCTCCAAAACCGGCGGTTGGGGGTTCGAGTCCCTCCGG
>DASUTZ010000165.1:0-13842 GCA_036374295.1 Actinomycetota bacterium | reverse complement strand
GGTTGCCATCGCAGGGGAATCGTCGCGCTGGGGAGGAGCGAGAGTCAATTTCTCGCAGGGTGAAATCTTGTCCCCTGGATGGGGGATGGGTATCACCCGTGTTCTCGGACCCAGATGGCTCCCGGTTCGCAGAACTCTCGGAAGTCGCACCACCTGCACTGCGGGCCCGGTGTGGCCTCGAACTCGCCCGATGCTGCCCGTCGGATCGCCTCGAGGACACGCTTCCGGGTCTCCTCAGGATCGCCGGCCGGGCGCGTCTCCTCCTCACCCGAGGCCAGGTAGAAGTAGGTCAGCGTGAGCTCCTCGGGAGCCTTTCCCCAGATCTCGACGCATGCGAGCGCGTACAGGTCGAGCTGGAGGCCCGCCAGCGGATCGTCGTCGGGCTTCCGGCCAGTCTTGTAGTCGACCACCTCCCAGGGTCCGTGGGGCTCCCCGAAGATCGCGTCGATCCGGCCGCCCACGACGCTTCCCTCCAGGTACAAGAGGAACGGACGCTCCGCATAGAGGGGCACGCTCTCGGAGAACCTGCTCTCGCGGAAGGCACGCCGCATCTCGGCGACGATGCCCGGATCCCCCATCCTCTCCTCCGTACCCATGTCCGGGATCTCGTCCACGTCGAGAAGCGAAGCCTGGCCACTGGACTGGAGCTCGATCCACCGGTGCACCTCGCTCCCGAGCCGCGCGGCGCTGCTCGGTCGCCGGGGCAGGGGCCGCACGTGGGACCAGTAGAAGAGCTTGGGGCATCGCTCGAGGTCGATCACCGACGAGACCGAGAGCGCCGCCGGGAGCGGCGGCGGCCCCTCGGAGGTCACGCGCTCCCCGATGCGGGCCGCTCGCTCACGATGAGAGGCGACCAGGCGGCGGAAGGCCTCCAGGTCCCGAGGGCCGAGGACGCTCTCCACGCGGCGCTCAGCGCCGTCCGGGGACCCGACCGCATCGATCGCGGCGGCGCGCCACCCTCCGGGGAAGAGCTCGTCGGCGTCCTCGCGTCGCCCCGGGCCCGGCCAGTCGGCCGCCTTCTCGGCGAGCAGGGCGGCGATCGGGTTCTCGTCGGGTCGATCGGCAACGAAGAGGACCTCGGCCCCGGGCGACCCGGTCACCTCGTCGAAGAAGCGGGAGGGCCCGTACGGGTCCTGGGGCCCCTCGTACCAGTACGCGGCCGAGACCACGAGCGTCTCCTGAGCCCGCGTGAGCGCGACGTAGCCCAGGCGGCGCTCCTCCTCGAGCTGCTGCTCCCGGAGGGCCGCCCCCCAAGCGTCGATGTCCCCCTCGAAGTCGGGGAAATCGGCCTCGTCACGCCGCATCTCGAGGGGGATCGCGGTCTTCCCGAGCAGGGGGTTCTCGCGCGTCCGCAAGTTGGGGAAGATGCTCGACGCCGGGCGCTCGTGCTCGGCCATCCCCGGGACGAACACGACCGGCCACTCCAGCCCCTTGGCCTTGTGAACCGTCATGAGCTTCACGGTGTCGGACTCGGAGGCCTGGGCGGGCTCGAGCTCGTCCTCGGCCTCGAGGGCGGCGTTCAGATAGGCGATGAACGCGGAGAGGGTGGCCTCGCCGTCGAGCGAGGTGAACGCCGCGACGTGATCCACGAGGTTGAGGAGGTTCCGGCGAGCGGCGCGGGCCGGCGGCGATGTCGAGGCCTCGAGCTCGCGGAGGAGGCCGGAGACCTCGAACACCTCGGCCACGAGGTCCCCGAGGGGCTGACGCACCCGCTCTCGGAGCCCCGCGAGGTCGCCCCGGAACTCCTCCAGCCGCTCCCGGGCCTCGGGCGAGAGGCCCTCGATCTCGTCGAGGTGATCCACGGCCTCCACCAGCGCGAACCGGACCTCGCCGGGGCTCCGGTCTGCATCGAGCTCGTCGGCCAGGGAGCGGTTCTGGTCGGCCGACCAGTGGGCCAGGATGGCGAGGTCCCGGTAGCCGATCCGCCAACGCGGGCCGAAGAGGATGCGGGCCAGCGAGACGTTGTCGCCGGGGTTCTCCAGCAGCCGCAGCCACGCCACGACGTCCACGATCTCGGGGAGCTGTAGCAGGCCGCCGAGGTCCACGATCTCCACAGGGAGGTTCTCCTGGCGAAGGACCTCCGCGATGGGACCGAAGAGCCGCTTCTTCCGACAGAGGACCACGAAGTCCCCATACTGGAGCGCGCCGCCGTCGCGTCGGGGCGAGCCCCGCATCTCCTTGATCATGCGGGCGATCTGTCCGGCCTCGGCCCGCTGATCCTCGGCCACGAAGCCCAGGACGCGCCCCTCCCCCAAGGGCTCGTGGCGATGCAGGATCTTCCCGGCGGCCCGGCGCTCCGGCGGGACCGGCTCGATCACGTTGTTCGCGGCGGCGAGGATCCGGGAGCCGGAGCGGAAGTTCACGTACAGCGGCAGCTCGCCGTTCGAGGCGCCGAAGTCGTCGCCGAAGCCGAGGATGTTGCGGAGCGTGGCGCCCCGCCAGGCGTAGATGTTCTGGTCGGGGTCGCCCACGGCGAAGATCGGGAACCCCCGGCCGACGAGGTGCCGCATCAGGTCGGCCTGCGCGAGGTTCGTGTCCTGGTACTCGTCGAGGAGGACGACCGAGTAGCGCTCGCGGAACCACTCCCCCACCTCGGGATGCTCCTTGGCCAGCTTCGCGGCGTGCGCGATCTGGTCCCCGTAGTCCACGACGCCCATCTCCCGCTTCGCCGCCTGGAAGTCGGCCACCATCCGAGCCAGCTCTGAGCGCTGACGCCCGATCGTGCGCCGGGTCTTGTCCACACGGCCCTCGGGCTCGCCCAGGGCCTCCACGGTGGCGAGCTCGCGGGCGGCGAGCTCCTCGGGGTCGATGAGCTGGTTGGCGCAGGCGTCGGCCAGCGCGAGCGTGTCGCCGACGAGCGAGGGGACCCACGCGGTGGGGATCCACTCGAGCTCGCGATCGTCGAGGAGGCGCTCGGCGATCTGCCAGCGCTCCCCCTCGCTGAGGAGCCTGGCGGTAGCGGGGAGGCCGAGCCGCATGCCGTGCTCGTCGATCAGGGCCGCGGCGAACGAGTGGTAGGTGAGGACGGTCGCCTCTTCGCCATCGGGGAGGCCGAGCCCCGCCGTCGCGCGTCCCACGCGATCGGCCAGCTCCTCGGCGGCCTTGTTCGTGAAGGTGAGGCAGAGGACGCGCGACGGCGGGGCTCCCGGATGGTCGGCCTCAAGCCTCCCGGCGTGCACCAGCGCCAGGTACACGACCCGAGCGGCCATCACCGCCGTCTTCCCCGAGCCGGCGCCGGCCACGACCGCTGCGGGCTCCAGGCCGGCCGAGATCGCCTCCCATTGCTGGACGGTCGGCGTCCGGCCCCCCAGCGCCTCGACGATCTCGCGAGGCGTCCCCTCGTGGAAGGAGGCCGCGCTCACACCGGCGCCTCCCCGCCCTCGATCTGGATGGCGCAGATCGTGCGCAGGGCGCACAGGCGGCACTCGGGGTTGGCCACGGGCTTGAAGTCCTCGTCCCGGACCCGCCGTATCAGCTCCTCGAGCCTCCCCTCCGAGAGGTCCTCGTACCCCTCGACCTTCGAGGCCATGAAGCCGCGCTTCACGAACCCGTCCTTGTAGTGGTCCTTGCCGAGGAAGGCGAGCTCGAGGTACTTCGGCTCGCCGAGCTGGGACAGCTCGGGGTCGCGCTTCACCCCGAGGTAGTACGTGGCCAGCTGCAGGTTGCCCTCGATGTCCTTCTGGGTGGGCGCGTTCTTCCCGCTCTTGTAGTCGAGGATGTGGAGGCCGCCGTTGTTCATCTGGAAGATCGCGTCGATGCGCCCCCGGACCCGGGCCCTGGCGATCTCGAACTCGAACGCTCGCTCGGAGGCGATGGCCTCGCGCCGGTCGTGCTCGACCCAGCGCCGCAGCATCGCCTCGGCGTCGAGGCGTCGCCGGTGCTCGACGGCCCGGTGGGGGAACTGCTCGGGCTCCCAGGCCGCGTCCAGCGCCTCGACCAGGGCGTCGACGTCCCGGGGTAGCTCACCCTTCTGGACCCGCTCGATGATCTCGTGGATGACCGAGCCCAGCCACATGTAGTGGGTGGCGTCGGGGTCGAGGCCGAGCTCGGTCCTCCCCAGGTAGAGGAGGCCGCAGGCCTCGAGGGCCTCGAGGCGCGAGAAGCTCGTCTGGAACTCGCCCTCCCGGATCGGGCGCCCCGGATCGGTCCAGTCGCGGCCGTGCCACCAAGCGGAGGGTCGAGCCCCGATCGCGGGGAGGGCGGCGAGGGCCGCGAACCGCTCGTGGCGAGGGGCTTCGGGATCGGCGAGGCGGAGGCGAAGGGCCGCCTCCATCGAGCGGAGCGATACGGCCGGAGGCGCGACCTCGGCCGGCGGCTCCCAGACGATCCCCAGACGTTCCGCGAACCGGGAGGGACGCCTGGGGCGGCGGGCCCCGCTGGAGGTCGATGCGAAGAGGACCGTGGCCAGGCGGGCGCGCGAGACGGCGAGCCGGAACAGGGCCCGCTCCTCGGCCAGGCGATCGCGGAGCCGCTCGGTGGGGGGCTTCGGGTCCACGATCGACTCCAGGTCCACGAGGGCCGAGCGAGCCCCTAGGCTGGGGAACTCGCCTTCTAGACACCCGGCGATGAGGACCACGTCGAACTCGAGACCCTGCGCGCGGTGGGCCGAGATGATCCGGACCGCCTGGGGATGCCGCTCCTCGGGCGGGATCCAGGGATCGGGGCCGAAGCCGGCGGCGTCGAGAGTGTCCAGGTAGTCCTCGATCCCCGAGCCCGGGCGGCGCTCGACGAATCGGGAGAGGACCCCGGCCAGCGCCGCGAGCGCGTCGAGGTCGCGCTGGCGCCCCTCCTCGGCCACGAGACCGCGGACGTGGGGCAGCCGCGTCCACAGCCAGTGGAAGAGGCCGTCGGCTCCTCGCTCCTCTTCGACCGCCGGCATCCGATCGAAGAGCTCGCGGAGCGCCAACACCCGCCCACGCAGCGGGCCGGGGAGGTCCTCGAGCGCCGCCTCGAGGACGAGGTGGAGCAGCGGGGTCCCGGCGCGCCGGGCCTCCCGGCGCAGGCGCCGGGTCTCGTGGGGATCGAGGCCGCCGATCGGCGAGGTCAGCACCGGCTCGAGCAGCTCGCCCCGCCGCTCGGGGCGGAAGACGAACCGCAGGAGGTCCACGATCGGACGGTTGGCGGGCTCCGCCGCGATCTCGGCCGCCTCGGCCACGACGACGAAGGGGATCCGGTGGCGAGCCAGCGCGTGCCGGATCGCGGTCAGGTAGCCGCCGTAGCGGCGGAGCACGACGGCCATGGCCTCCCAGGGGAGGTCCTCGTCCACCCGCCGTTGGAGCAGCTCGTGGGCGATCGCCTCGGCCTCCTCGCCGGGGTGCGCGTAGAGGCGGGCGCTGAGCCAAGGCGGCGCCTCGACCCCGCTCGCTTCGGCTCGCTCCAGCTCCTCGAGCGACCGGCCCTGGTCCGACAGCCTCCGGCTCCCGGGCAGCTCGACGCGCTCCGGCCGACCCAGCGTCTCGTCCAGGCGCCGGTACGGCTCCAGCGTCCCTCCTCGGTAGGAGAAGACGTGGCCGCCCGGGTCGGCCGCCACGACCACGCTCTCGGCCCGCGACGCCAGCGAGCGCAGGATCCCCTCGGCCGCGTGCGTGGCGTCCTGATAGTCGTCCACGAGCACGTGGCGGTACCCGGGATCCTCCTCGTCCAGCACCTTGGCGCTCTGGAAGAGGAGGCCCGCGAAGTCGACCTGGCCCGCCGAGGCGATCGCGTCGAGGTACCTCCGGTAGAAGGACGCCATCTCGCGGTCCTCGTCTCGGGAGCTCATCCCGGCGAGCTCCTCCGGGTCGAGCAGGCGCTCCTGGGCTCGGAGGACGAAGTCGGCGGCCTGGGCGGCGAAGTCGGGCTCGGAGAGGTACGCGCCGAGGCGAGGCCAGTCGGCGGGGTCCTCCTCCTGCAGGATCCCCCGCACGAACGCGTACTGCTCGGGCGCGGAGAGGACCTGGGGGGGCTCGGGGTAGCCGAGACGCTCGAACGCGGCCCCCAGCACGCGGAACGCGAAGCCGTGGACGGTGAAGACGGGGAGGTCCGGGAGGGAGCGGCGCAGGCGATGGATCAGGTCGTCGCGTGCCCGGCGGGCCGCGCGTCGGTCCAGGACGAACAGGACGACGCGCTCGGGGTCGACCCCCGCATCGACGAGACGGACGAACCGCTCCCGGAGCAAGGAGCTCTTCCCCGATCCGGGGGGCCCGATCACGACCATCCCGCCCCCAGCGTGATCGAGCACCCTCGTCTGCGCTTCCTCCCAGGACATCAATCGCATGCTACCGCCAGGGTCTGACACGTCGGCCCGGATCGCGGCCGCGCTTTGCCTCTCCCCCTCGCCCTTCGCTAGGGTTTCGGGCATGGACTCCGGACGCCTGCTTCGGCGAGCACAGAACAAGGAGCTGCCCTTCTCGGCCCTCCCCGCGATCCGAGAGCTGCGCGGCTACCTGGATTCGCTCGAGACGAAGATCGTTCTCCTCGCCCGGGACAAGGGTGCGACCTGGGACGAGATCGCTGAGGCCATGGGCATCACACGCCAAGCGCTCTATCAGAGGATGCGGAACCGGGAACGCCGCGGATCGCGCGGCTGATTCAACGCCCGGACGCGGGATGCGTCTCCCGCGCGCTCGCTTCCCTCTCCCCGATCCAGTCGCCCATCCGCCGGTAGGCACCGGCCGGGTCCCAGCCGCCCGCGGTGCCCGGAACGAGGCGGACGGTCAGGCCCTCCTGCCGCCCACGTACCCGCGCCGCGGCCAGGAACCAGTCGAGGTCCCCGGGCTCGGCCAGGACCGGGCCGCTCGTCCCCAGGGCCCGGCGCGATGGATCGTCGATCGGCACCGATGAGACCCGGAACACCCGCTGCAGCGTCGCCCGCGACTCGTCGTCGGCCCGCAGGGTGACGCGGACGCCGTCCCACTCGACCGTGCCGACGACGGTCTCCGGATCCTCGGGTCGCAAGAACTCGGCGCGCACACCCGAAGGATACCCACTCAGCCCGGTCCCTCCTGCAGAGCGTCGAGGCTGCACCTCCTGCAGAGCGAGGAGCCCACGCGCGCCGGCCGGCCGCACCGGACGCACGGGGCCTCCCGGACGACCACGAAGCGGTTGTCCGAGAGCCTCCCCGTCCGCGCCGCGCGCCCCTCGCGCTCCAGCTTGAGCAGGTGCGCCAGGACCGACCGGGCCGCGTGCGGGAACATCGCCTCCGGGACGTCGCCGCCGTAGATGCCGGGGACCATCTCCTCGGGAGAGGACCTCCCCTCGGACAGCGCCTCGAGCACCTGCGCCTCCCGCTGCTCCCGGTGGGAGAGGTAGGCCTCGATCCTCCCGGTCGCGTCGAAGACCACCGGGCCGTGTCCCGGGTAGATCACCCGGGGGCGGAGGGCGAGGAGCTCGCCGAGCGAGCGCACGTACGCCGCCATGTCGCCGTCGGGCGGGTCCACGACGCTGGTCCCTCGCCCCAGGATCGTGTCGCCCGTGAACATCGCCCCGTCGGAGTCCAGCAGGAAGACGAGGTGGTCCGAGGTGTGCCCCGGGGTGTGGATGGCCCGCACGGCGAGCCCTCCCATCTCCAGGACCTGGTTGTGGCGGATCGGTCGCTCGTCCCCCTCGGGCCGCAGGGCGTAGACGGGCGCCCCGGTTGCGGCCGAGAGACGCCCCGCCCCGGGCGCGTGGTCCGGATGGCGGTGCGTGAGGAGGATCGCCTCGAGGGGCTCGGCCTCGTCGGCCACGGTGAGCAGGTGCCCGGCGTCGTCGGGGCCGGGGTCGATCACGAGGCTCGGACGCTCCCCTACGATCCACGTGTTCGTGCCCTCCAGCGTGAATGGGCCCGGGTTCGGGGCCAGCACGCGCCGGATCCGGATCACGGACGCCTCCCCTCGGGCCTCCGCCAGGCGCCACGCACCCTCGCGGGCCGCTCCTCGAGCCCCGGCTCGAGCTGCTCGATCCGCAAGGACAGCACCTCCTCCACGCTCGAGACCGAGGCCAGGCGCTCCAGGGTGATCAGCGTGGGCCACATCAGCGGGCTCTCGCCGCGCGTGCTCTCCACGACGACCTCCTCCGGGTCCGCCCACCAGGCATCGTCGGCCTCGACGTGATCGGGGAGGGGGTCGAGGCCCCGGGGGGCTGCGATCGCGTAGAAGATCGCGTCGAAGCGCTCGACGAGGCTCTCGGGGGCCACCCAGCGAGCGATCTCGACGAGGTCCTCGCGGGCCGGAGGGTCGAAGGCCCGGCCCTCCAGCGGAGGCCGGTCGGGGTGGGGCTCGAGGCCGCCCCGCGCCAGGAGCAGGCTCGTCTCCTCGTACAGCTCCCGGACGGCGCAGGCGCGGGGAGCCTCATCTGGACGGCCGAAGAGTCGCTCGGCGAGCGCGACGTCGCGCTCCTCGACGACGCCCCCCGGGAACACCAGGAACCCCGGGGCGAACCGGCTGGAGGCCGAGCGCCGAAGGACCAGCACCTCCACGCCGGGATCGGCGGGGCGCGCCACGACGACGGTGGCGGCAGGCCTGGGCTCCACGCCGCGATTCTGGCAGACCGGCCGGGCGGGAGCGCCTGCTAGGCTCGCCCCGGTGAGCGATCTCGAGGCCCGGCTCCTGGAGCGGATCAGGCGAGAGGGACCGATCACGTTCGCCGACTTCATGGAGGCGGCTCTCTACGACCGGGAGGGGTTCTACGCGAAGCTCCCGATCGGGGCCGAGGGCGACTTCGTGACCAGTCCCCACGTGTCGCCAGCGTTCGGCTCGCTGATCGCCCGCCAGCTCGCGCAGTGCTGGGAGCTGCTGGACCGGCCGGCCCCCTTCCGCGTCGTGGAGGTCGGAGCGGGGGACGGGACCCTGGCCCGCCAGGTGATGGCGGAGGCCGGGAGCGTCCCGCCCCTGGCCGACGCCCTGGCGTACGCGGCCGTCGAGCGGAGCCCGGCGGCGCGGCGGGCCGTGGCCGAGGCCGGGATCGAGGCTCGGGAGCGGCTCGAGGGGCCCGCCCACGTCGTGCTGGCCAACGAGCTCCTGGACAACCTGCCGTTCCACCGCGTGCGAGGAGGGCCGGAGGGGCCGGTCGAGGTCTGGGTCGGCGCGACGCGCCGAGGGATCGAGGAGCTGGAGGGCCCCCCGTCGGCAGCAGCGCTCGCGGCCCTGGAAGCGGTGGGTCGGCCGCTGGAGCCGGGCGAGGAGCGGCCGGTCTCTCCCGCGGCGCTGGCCTTCGTGGACGGCGTCGCCGGGGCGCTCGCCCCCGGGTACGCGTTCCTCTTCGACTACGGGTTCACCGGGGGCGAGCGCCCCGGCGACCCCCAGGCCTACCGACGCCACCGGGTGAGCGGGGACCTTCTGGCCGACCCGGGGAGCAGGGACATCACGGCGGCGGTCGACCTCGACGCGATCGCGGCCCGGGCCCGCGCCGCCGGGCTCCAGGTGTGGGGGCCGGTCACCCAGCGCGAAGCTCTCCTCGGCGTCGGGATGCGCCTCTGGCTCCAGGGCGTGCGGCGCCGGACGCAGCAGGCGGAGGAGCAGGGCGATCTCGACGAGGCGCGGCGGCTGTTCGAGGCTCGCAGCCGCGCCTCGATCCTGATCGACGAGACGAAGCTGGGGGGCCTGCGCCTGCTGACGCTGGGCTCGGAGGGGCTGCCGGCGCCGGCCGCGGCCCTGGGCGACTCTCAGACGGGCTGCTGAGGGCCGACGACCCGCGCGATCCAGGGCAGCTCTAGGAACGTGTCCCGCATGCTCTGCGGAAGCGAGTCCGCCGTGGCCTGAAGATCGGTGCCGCGGCGGCGGCAGAATCGGAACTCGGACGGGACGACGGCGCCGCAGCGCGGGCAGGTCCTCTGCCGGGAGCGGCTACTACCGGTCCACGTCGCCGACCACGAAGAAGACGGAGCCCAGGATCGCGATGAGATCGGGCAGCAGCTGATCCCGGAGCAGCCACGGAAGAACGGACACGTTGGAGAACGAGGCCGTGCGCATCTTCAGGCGGTAGGGGTACTCACCACCGTCGCCGACGACGTAGTAGCCCATCAGCCCGAGCGGGTTCTCGGTGCGCACGTAGATCTCGCCCTCGGGGATGTTGATCTTCTTGGGGAGGCTGGTGGATCGGTACTCGCCCGCGGGAAGCCTATCCATGCACTGCTCGACGATGTTGCACGACTGGTGCATCCGCTGGACGAGCACCCACAGGCGGTCGTAGCAGTCGCCGTTCCGCCCCACCGGCACGTCGAACTCGACCTCGCCGTACTTCTCGTAGGGCTCGTCCTTGCGCGAGTCCATCGGGACGCCAGAGGCCTGCAGGACCGGCCCGCTGACGCCGTAGGAGACCGCCACGTCCGGGGGCAGGACCCCGATCCCCCTCGTGCGGTTGTGGATGATCTCGTTGCCCATGATGAGGTTGTCGAAGTCGCGAAGCTTGGCCCGGATCCAGTTCAGCACCTCGCCGGAGCGCTTCAGGAACCCACGGGGGAGGTCGTCCTTCAGGCCCCCCACCCGGGCGTAGGAGTGGTGCATGCGGGCCCCGGTGGCCGACTCCATCAGGTCCTGGATCATCTCCCGCTCGCGGAACGCGTAGAACATCGGGGTCATCGCGCCGAGCTCCAGCGGGTACGAGCCCATGAACATCAGGTGGTTCAGGACCCGGTTCCACTCGGCCATCATCGTTCTGATCCACTGGGCGCGCTCGGGGACCTCGACGCCCAGCATCCGCTCCACGGCGATCGTCCACCCCAGCTCGTTGTTGAAGGCCGAGAGCCAGTCGTGGCGGTTCATCAGCACGAGCACCTGGCGCCAGTCCCGGTGCTCTGCGAGCTTCTCAGCGGCCCGGTGCATGTAACCGATCACCGGCTCCGCCCGGCGGATCCGCTCGCCGTCGAGCTCGAGCACGATCCGCAGCACGCCGTGGGTCGAGGGGTGCTGGGGGCCGATGTTCAGCACCATCTCCTCGGTGGAGAGGTCCTGGCCCTCGGCCCGGATCAGGTCCACGCCCCCGCCTCGGAGGAGCCACTGCTCCCCCATCGCGGTGTAGACGTCCTGGCGCTCGTCGGTCGTGTCGGCCATCGACGCGCCTAGGGTACTCGAACGGGCCGTCCTAGCCGCAACCCTTCACCCCACGAGCGGAAGCGTCTATCCTTGGCGCCCGCGCAGACGGTCGACGGCCCCCAGACGTGCCACGAGGAGGGAGACGTTCGATGAGCATCGGGCAGGACGTGACAGCCAACGGCACCGCCGCACGTGCCGTGGAGGCCGTCAAGGTGTACGGGTCGGGTGAGGCGGAAGTCCGCGCCCTCGACGGCATCACCGCGGGGTTCGCTCGGGGCACCTTCACCGCGATCATGGGCCCCTCGGGCTCCGGGAAGTCCACGCTGCTCCACTGCCTCGCAGGCCTGGACACGCTGACGACGGGGCGAGCCTTCATCGGCGACGCGGACCTGACCACCCTCCCGGAGCGGGAGCTCACGCGGATCCGCCGCGACAAGATCGGCTTCATCTTCCAGGCCTACAACCTGATCCCCACGCTGAGCGCCGGGGAGAACATCACCCTGCCGTTGGACATCGCCTCGAGGAAGCACGAGGAAGATTGGCTCGCGAGCGTCGTGGAGACGATGGGGCTGGGTGATCGCCTGCACCACCGCCCCTCGGAGCTCTCCGGCGGCCAGCAGCAGCGCGTGGCCGCAGCCCGCGCGCTCGTGGCCAGGCCCGACATCGTCTTCGCCGACGAGCCCACCGGGAACCTCGACTCCAAGTCGGGGGCGGAGCTGCTGGCCTTCCTGGAGGGCGTGGTCCGGGATTTCGGCCAGACGATCGTGATGGTCACGCACGACCCCAAGGCGGCGGCCCACGCCGACCGGGTGGTCTTCCTGGCGGACGGGCGGATCGCCGACGAGATGCAGGGCCCCACGGCCGAGTCGGTGCTCGACCGCATGAAGTCGCTGGAGGCCTGAGCCATGCTGCGGGCGACGCTCAAGGGGCTGCTGGCCCACAAGTTCAGGCTCGCGCTGACCGCGATCGCCGTCGTGCTTGGGGTCGCCTTCGTGGCCGGGACCCTCGTGCTCACCGACACGATCGCCAAGGCGTTCGACGAGGTGTTCGCCAACGCCCAGGAGGGCGTGGACGTCGAGGTCAGGGCCCAGGCCTCCGACCTGGCCGCGGGGGGCGACCGCGAGCGCATCCCGGAGGAGCTCCTCTCGGTGATCCAGAGGGTCGAGGGGGTGGACCGGGTCGAGGGCGGCGTCACCGGCTACGCGCAGATCGTGGATGAGAGCGGCGAGGCGATCGGCACCACGGGCGCCCCCACGTTCGGGATCTCGTGGCCGACCTACGAGGGCTTCTCGGCGCTCTCGATCCGCGAGGGCCGGGCCCCCCTCACGGGGGGCGAGGTGGCGATCGACGCCGCCACCGCGGAGCGTCACGGCTTCGCCATCGGCGACCGGGTCACGGTGCTCTTCCAGGGACCGCAGGAAGAGTTCCAGGTGGTGGGCATCGCGGGGTTCGGCGACGCGGACAACCTCGCGGGGGCCACGATGGCCGCGTTCGACGTCGCCACAGCGCAGCGGGTGCTGGGGGCCGAGGACACCTTCGACTCGATCTTCGTGGCGGCCGACGAGGGGGTGGGAGCGGGCGAGCTCCGGGACCGGATCTCCGAGGCTCTCCCCCAGGGGGTCGAGGCGCAGACGGGGGCGGCGGTGGCCGCGGAGCAGGCCAACGCGATCAAAGATGCGCTCGGCTTCTTCAACACCTTCCTCCTGGTGTTCGCGGCGATCGCGCTCTTCGTGGGTGCCTTCATCATCTTCAACACGTTCAACATCCTCGTCACCCAGCGGACGCGGGAGCTGGCGCTGCTGCGGGCCCTGGGAGCAAGCCCGCGCCAGGTCACGCTCTCGGTGCTCACCGAGGCGGGCATCGTGGGGCTGGCCGCGTCGGTCGTGGGCCTCGGGCTGGGGATCCTCGTGGCGTTCGGCCTGCGGGCCCTCCTGGCCGGCTTCGGGATCGACCTCCCATCGGCGAGCCTGCAGATCCTCCCGAGGACGATCGCGGTGGCGTTCCTCGTTGGAATCCTGGTCACGCTCGTCGCGGCGCTCATGCCCGCGCGCAGAGCCGCCCGCATCTCGCCGATCGCCGCCATGAAGGCCGTGGAGGCGGTGCGGCCCCTCGACTCGAGGCGCCGGATGGTCATCGGAGGTGCGCTGGTGGCGGGAGGGGTCGCTCTCGGGCTCGTGGGCCTCTTCGGCGGGGGCGACAGCGCGCTGCAGGCGGTCGGGATCGGCGTGGCCGCCACCTTCATCGGCACGGCCATCCTGAGCCCCCTCATCGCCCAGCCGCTGGCGCGAGCGATCGGGTCCCCTCTCCCCCGGCTCGCCCACCTCCCGGGCAAGCTGGGCCGCGAGAACGCGATGCGCAATCCCCGGCGAACGGCATCCACCTCGGCGGCGCTGATGATCGGCCTGGCCCTGGTGGGGACGTTCCTGATCCTGGGCTCGTCGCTGAAGACCTCGGTGGGCCAGACGATCGAGCGCACGCTCCGGGCCGACTACGTGATCCAGCCGGGCGTGGGCACGATGGCCGGCTTCAGTCCCGAGCTCGCCGGCCTCCTCGCCGACAGCCCCGACGTGACGGCCCTCTCGCCCCTGCGCTTCGGGCAGTGGCGAGAGGAGGGCTCCGGCGCGACCTCCTGGCTCTCGGGGGTCGACCCTGCACAGATCGAGCAGGTCCTCTTCCTCGATGTGGCCGAGGGGGACCTCGCGTCGCTCGATGACGACGGCGTCTTCGTCCGAGAGGACGAGGCTGAGGCGAAGGGGCTCGAGGTAGGCGAAACCCTGCGCATGGAGTTCGGGGCCGCCGGCGTCGTCCCCATGGAGGTTCGAGGGATCTACCGGGAGGGCTGGCTGGCCGG
>DASUTZ010000164.1:0-2617 GCA_036374295.1 Actinomycetota bacterium | reverse complement strand
GCGCCCCGCCCTGGCGAAGTACCGAGGGATCGACCCGTCGACCCCCTGCCAGATGTCCTTGACCAGCCTCGTGCCTCGTCGGGTCCCGTCCGTCCTCCACAGCTCCGATCCACGGGTCCCGTCGGACATCGTCTGGTAGAGGATCCCTCGGAAGACGAAGCCGTAGTCGGGGCTGCTCGAGGTCATCCCCGGCGCGACGTCCTTCAGGATCCTCGTCCCCTTCCGCGTGCCGTCCGAGCGCCAGGGCTCGAAGCCCCGGGTACCGTCGTTCGCCTCGAAGATCAGGCGACCTCCCACCATGAAGAAGTCCTCGGGGGAGCTGCCGTCCGGGCCCGGCCTGATGTCCTTGACCATCCTTGTGCCCTTGGGCCTGCCGTTCGTGCGCCACAGCTCCCGACCTCGTGTGCCGTCGTCGGCCTGGAAGTAGGCGACCTTCCTGAAGGCGGTGATGAAGTTCGGGAGGCTCGAGTCCCCCGCCGGCCGGACGTCCTTGACCAGCTTCGTGCCCCGGCGGGTCCCGTCCGACCTCCACAGCTCTCGGCCTCGGGTGCCGTCGTCGGCCACGAACAGGAGGCGCTTCCCGAACCGCGTCAGCTCCCCCGGCGAGCCGTCGTCCGCGCCCGGCCAGATGTTCTTGACCAGCTTCGTGCCCCGGCGGGTCCCGTCCGACTTCCACAGCTCACGGCCCCGCGTCCCGTCGTCGGCGGCGAAGAACAGCGTTCCGCCCACCCCAACCAGATCGATCGGTCCCATGGCGGGGAAGGCGGACCCCCCCGGGTTGATGTCCTTCACCAGCCGCGTACCCGACGGCCTCCCGTTCGTCCTCCAGAGCTCCAATCCGTGGAGGCCGTCGTCCGCCACGAAGAGGATCCGCTTCCCCATGCGGGTCAGGGACCGTGGAGCCGATCCGCCCGCGCCGGGCCAGATGTCCTTCAGGCGCTTCGTGCGCCTCCGGGTCCCGTCGGTCCTCCAGAGCTCGGGGCCGAGGACGCCGTCGTCCGCCGAGAAGAGCGTGCGATTCCCCAGGGAAACGAAGCCGCCGGGGTTGGAGTCGCCTCCCGGATGGATGTCCTTCACGAGCCGGACGCGCGGAGCGGCGCCTGCGATGCCGGGGAGGAGCGAGGGCCCGACGAGAGCAATAATGACGACCAAGGTGCGGATGGTGTGCCTGGGCACGTGAGCCTCCCTCTCGCTTGGAACGCCGACCGGAGGGCCGCATCGTACGGCATCGGGCCACGGAAGGCTAGGAGTAGCGGCCGAGCCTGCTCCGGACCCGGCGGGCGCCCTCGACGACGACGCGGAGCTTGTCCTTGGCCTCCTCGACTGAGCGGGTCTTCAGCCCACAGTCCGGATCGACGAAGATCCGCTCGGGCGGGATCACCTCGAGGGTCCGCTCGATCCCCTTCACCACGTCGTCCACCGTCTCGATCCGGTGCGAGTGGACGTCCACCACGCCGAGCCCGATCGACTTCGTGAACGGGTGCTCGGCGAAGCGGTCCAGGAGGTCGAACCTGGAGTTGGTCAGCTCCAGGTCGATCTGGTCCACGGGCAGGTCGAGCATCCGCGGGTAGGCGTTGTGGAAGTCGCCGTAGCAGATGTGGGTGATCGTGTGGATCGAGAGCGGCTCGGTCACCACGCCGAGCGCCTCGATGGCCAGGTCGAGCTCGTCCATCCGCGTGGAGACCGCCGGCTCGTCGATCTGGACGTACTCGGCCCCGGCCTCCTGCAGCGCCACGGCCTCGTCCCTGATCGCCTCGGCCAGCGCCAGCACCGCGTCGCGCCTCGTGTCGTAGTGCTCGTCGAAGGACCAGTCCCGGATCGTGTAGGGCCCAGTCAGCATCCCCTTCACCGGGCTGTCGGTGAGCGAGCTCGCGTACGACCACCACTCCACGGTGATGGGGTGCGTCCGCCGGATCGGTCCCGTGATGATCGGCTTGCGGTAGTAGCGGTTGCCGTAGGAGCGGACGAGCCCGCCGCGAGAGAACCCCTCGAGCTCCTCGGCGAAGAACGCCACCATGTCGCCGCGGTACTGTTCGCCGTCCACGACGACGTCGATCCCGATCTCGTTCTGGAACTCCACCCACTCGCGGGTGGCGCGGCGCTCGAGATCCCGCAGCTCCTCCCGGGAGATCTCATCCCGTGCGAACGCCGAGCGGGCCCGGAGGAGATAGTCGGGCTTGGGAAGGCTCCCAACCTGGGTCGTCAGCAGCACGCCGCTCATCGGCCCCCCCTGAACCGTCGGGCCGCCTCGGCCAGCAGCGCGCACTTCCGCTGCGCGGCCTCGCGCGGCAGGTACTCCAGGCCCGCGGAGGGGCTCACCCAGAGCCGATCGGGGGTGACCGTCGCGGCCAGGCCCTCGATCCGCCGGGCCAGGTCGTCCGAGTCCTCCAGCCGCGTGTTGCGAGCGTCCACGATGCCCGCCTGGAGGATCCGGTCCGCCGGGAACTCGTGGATCGCCTCGAGGTTCCCTGGACCGGCCACGAGATCGAGGCCGAACGCGTCGAAGGGGAGCTCGAAGAAGGCGGGGCCGTGCTCGGCGACGTCGCCGAAGAACGTCTGGAGCACGGTCGTCGGGCCCACGCCCTCGATCAGGCGCTCGGCGACGTCGCCGAGCACG
>DASUTZ010000163.1:0-10762 GCA_036374295.1 Actinomycetota bacterium | reverse complement strand
GGATCAGCAGGACGACGACGGGGATCAGGAGGATCCGCAGGACCGTGACGAGGTTCGCCCAGCCGAGCCCGAGCGGGCCTATCCTCTCCCCGATCCGTCCCCCCGGAAGTCGTCTCGATCGAACGTCCTGAGGAACTCCCGAACGGGCTGTCCGGGCTTCCCCAGGTTCTCGCCGTTCACCTCGAGCCTCACGAGCTTGCCCGTGGCCAGCCACACCTCGATCTCCTCGTCGCCCCGGAAGGAGCGGGCCTCGTCCTCCCGGAAGATCCCCTCGAACGCCGGCACGCCGTCTACGACGATCCTCGCCTCCACGTCCCTGAGGGCGACCATGTTCACCTCCACGTGCCGCGGCAGGACCGGGAGGTTCGCCGGGGCGGTCGGGAGCGCGGGGGTGGGGGAGGAGTTCGATCGGGACAGGAGGCCGATCGCCGCCGCCGCCACGAGCACGATCACCGCCACCGCCGCGGCCATGGGCCAGGGGAAGTGGTGGCGGACGTCCGGGAGGGGGTCGTTCGGGCCGACGACCACCGCGGGCGACCGGTCGACGGGGGCGGGAGCGGCGGGACCGCTCCCGACCGCCTGCTCGTAGACACCCACCACCTTCGTCGGCTTCAGCCCCAGGAACCCCGAGTACGAGCGGAGGAAGCTGCGGACGTAGACGTCGCCGGGGAGGTCGTCGAAGGACTCTCGCTCCAGCGCATCCAGGTACTCGGCGCGCAGGCGCGTGCCGCGGCTGGCCTCCTCCAGCGTGAGCCCCTGGCGGTGCCGCGCCTTGCGCAGCGCCCGACCGAGGCCGATCTCGGCGCGCGTCGGCACGGGCACTGATTGTAGGGCAGATAGGGGTCGGCCCGCGGCGAGGGCCATCCCCGGCTAGACTCGCGGCGTGGCCGACGAGACCGTGCTCGTGGTGGTCGAGATCCCCCGGGGATCGAGGAACAAGTACGAGGTCGATCACGAGACCGGCCACCTGGTCCTCGACCGCATGCTCTTCACCTCGATGGTCTACCCGGCCGACTACGGCTTCATCGAGGGGACCCTCGGCTCGGACGGGGATCCGCTCGACGCGCTCGTGTTCGTGGGGGAGCCCACCTTCCCCGGCTGCCGCATCCGCGTGCGGCCCGTGGGGCTCTTCCGCATGTGGGACGAGAAGGGCGCCGACGAGAAGATCCTCTGCGTGCCGCTGAGCGACCCGATGTGGTCGCACGTGCAGGATCTGGAGGACGTTCGGGAGCCGCTTCGGAACGAGATCGAGCACTTCTTCGCCGTGTACAAGGATCTCGAGGACAAGCCCTCGGGCGTCGAGGGGTTCGAGGACCGCGACGCGGCCGTGCGGGTCATCGCCGAGGCTCGGGAGCGGACTCGAGGGGCCTAACTCAGGAGAGCTCTCGGAGCACGAAGGACCGTGGCGCCCGCGCGACGCCCGACTTGCAGGTGAGGGGCCGCGTCTCGAGGAGGACCTCCTCCACCTCCACCACCCTGGCCTCTCCCCGCACCATGAAGTCCACGCGGTGGAGAGGCCCAAGCGGTCGGTGGCTCGTCAGGACGAGGTCGTCCACCCCGTCCACCCCCAGCGCCGCGCGGAGGTGGTGCTCGGCGGCCTGGGCGGCGGGGGTGAAGGCCGACCGGCCCCGGAAGTGGTCGAGGGCGATCCGTCCCGCCTCGTAGGCCTCGACCACTCGCCCGGCCGCCTCCGCCGTCACCCGGCCGAAGTAGAGCCCGTGGGGGAACGCCAGGAGGTTGCCGGCGAACCGGTCGCCCCCCACGTGCGTGACCTCCCACGTGTCGTCTCGGTGGCTCAGGGCCCGGAGGAGCGGCGCGCCCAGCCGCGCGCAGCACTGGTCGTGCTTCCCGTGCGTGCAGACGGCGAAGAGCGGTCCACCGATCTCCTCGCCCAGCCCGCTCCAGCGATCGCGAGCCAGCGCCCCGAGGTCGAGGTCGAGGAGGTCCTGCGGAGCGTCGATCTGGAACGTGATCAAGCGGCGCTCGCGGCGCCCCGTGAAGGCGGCGAAGCACCGCCGGGGGCCGCCGGGGCGCCGCGAGCGCCGCTTGATCAGCAGCACCCGCACGCCGTGACGGTGCCCCTCGATCGCCAGATGCTCCCCCACCTCGCGCGGGAGCTCGCTGTCGAGGAGGGCGTGGTGGCCCCAGCGCCCGGGCTGCTCCACGAGCAGCCAGTGCCGGATGCGCGAGGCGGTCGCCTGGAGGGGCTCATCCATGGCGAGCGCCAGCGCCGAGCAGGTCGGCGCGTCAGCCATCGGCCTCCAGGACACCCTCCACGATCAGCCGGCGGCAGAGCACCAGGGCCGAGCCGGGATCCAGGCCGGCGAGGTCCCGAGGGGCGAACGGGCCCCTGGCCTCGGCGATGAACCGGAGGGCGGGCTCCACCCAGCCGGGCATCCGCAGGACCCGGTTCCCGAGCCGGGCCACGGCCTCCCCGCCCTCCCTGCCGGGCCGGAAGATCGCCCCCACCCGCACGCGGAGCGCCGTCGTCACGTCCACGGCGTCCAGCCCCGCCACCTGCTGGAGCTGGCCCCCCAGGACCGGGGGCCTCCCCTCCCAGAAGCCTTCCGCGAAGGACGCGGCTGCCTCCGGACCCGCGGCCTTCTCGAGCCACGCCCGGAGCTCGGGCAGTCGGGCCGCGATCTCGCCGGCCAGGGCCTCCTGGTCTCGGGCGAAGCCGATCGGCAGCGCCTCCCGGAAGGGACCGTGCTCGGGGGCTCGCTCCATGACGTGCCGCCAGACGTCGAGCCAGGTCCTGGCCTGGATCCCCACCGTGACGTGGATAGAGACCTCCTCCCTGGCGGTGGCGTCGTGCGGGAAGCCCCGCGGGATGTAGAGCACGTCTCCGGGCGACAGCTCGGTCTCCAGGATCGGCGGCCCGGGGTCCCCGAGCTCGCTCGCCCAGGGCTGCTCCTTCCCCGCCAGCTCGATCACCGGCGGGTAGACCCTCCATCGCTTCCGACCGTGCGTCTGGATCACGAAGACGTCGTGCGTGTCGTGATGGACGGCGAACCCTCGCGAAGTGGCCGGCGTCACGTACGCGTTCGCCTGGACCGGATGCGTGAGATCGAGCTCGAGCTCGCGGCAGAACGCGGCGATGGACGGCCACTGCCGGTGGAGGGCCTGCAGGACGATCGTGGCTCCCCTCGCGAAGTGGTGGACGACCCGCTCCGGACGGACCGTCTCGGGGACCCGCCGGGACCCGATCCGGATCGTCCTCGTGTAGTCGCCGACGGGGACCGACGCTCCGTCGCGGACGAGCCGCATCCCGGGGAGGCGCATGAGGCCGCCGGTGACGAGCCGGTCCACCCCGGGAAGATCCAGGAGCGAGGCGAAGTCGCCCGCACCCTCCCTCAGGAACGGGCGGCGCCCCCAGTGATCCTCCGCGAAGCGCTCCTCGTCACCGACGAGCCGGCCGAGCGCTCCGATCTCGGTCAGGCGTCCTCCTGGTCGGCGTCCTCGTCGGACGCGTCGTCGTCCCGGTCGCCCTGGTCCCCCTGGTCGGCGTCGTCGACCTCATCTCCCTGGTCCTGTCCGTCGGCCTGGTCCACGCCGTCGGCGTCCTGCTCGTCGGCGTCGCGCTCGGGCGCCGGGGCGCCTCCCGGCTCCTGATCCTCGGTGCGGATGTCCTCGTCCCTGAGCTCGTCCATGCAGCCCTCCTTCCGCTTGCTCTCCGGCAGGCTATGCCCGGCCCTCGGGAGGTGCAAACGCCGGCCGCGTCAGTCCCCGGGCTCCTCCGGCCCGGAGGGCGTCCGGTCCGGCCGCCGATCCGCCGTGAGCAGCCGGTGGCCCGACACAACCGCCTCGGCCAGCTCGACGAGCTTGCGCCTCGTGCTGCGCGCCTCATCGCGCAGCATGAGGAAGGCCGTGTGCTCGTCCACCCCATGGCGCTCCATCAGGATGCCCTTGGCCCGCTCCGTGACCGCGCGTCGCTCGAACGCGTCCTGGAGCCCCCGGTACTCTCCGAAGCGTCGAAGCACGATGTCGATCGAGCTCTGCATCTCCTCGGGATCGTCGGCGGCCACGTAGGCCGAGATCCCCCGACGAGCCGCCTGGTTGATGAACGCGGGGTCCTCGCCCCGGAGCACCGCGATGACCGGGCAGACGGCCTCCTGGACGATCTCGTCGATCCGATCCAGGGCCGTGGGCCCCTCCTCCACCAGGACGAGCGCCACGTCGGGCCGCTGAGCCGCCGTGTGAGCCCCGAGCTCCTCGAGGGAGGTCTCCTTAGCCACGACCTCGTGGCCCAGGGCGGTCACGAGGTCGGCGATCGCCTCGAGGTGCGCCACGTCGCCGTCTGCGATCAGGATCCGCAGCGACGCCTGCTTTGGTGGCTCCATGCGGCCACCCTACCCGAGCGGGCTGACCGGGCACACCCCTTGACGGTTCCCCCTCCGAGTCGTAGCGTGGGGGGTGCCGGTCCCCAGCCAACGGCTCGGCACGACAGGGCCCTAACCCTCGGCCGCCGCAGCGTCGGCGATTTCCGTCGACCAACCGAGCGAGGCGGTCTCGTGCCCGATGCATCTCCCACCGCAGAGCCTCTCGGGGTTCGTATCCAGCGTCGCAATGGGGTCGTGCGCGTGCTGCTGGGCGGCGCCCTGGACCTCGCCGGCGCCCGGCGCCTGGCAGAAGAGCTGGAGAGCATCTCATCGGACGGCGCGGAAGGCGTCCTCTTCGACGCTCGCGACGTGACCTTCGCCGATCGCATGGGTCTCCGGGCCATGTTCGATGCGCTCCTTCACTTGAGAAGCGAGGGCGCCCGCACCGCCGTGATCGGCGTCACCCCGGCCGTGCGGCGACTCGTGGACCTCACGGGGTCCGCGCTCGACGGAGCGGCCGGGTTCGAGCTGCTGAGGCGCTTCTCGTCGGCGGAGGGTGGCTGATGGTGTCGAGCTGGCGCGACGTCGAGGTCTCCAACGGGACGGTCTTCCGGAGGATGAACGAGTGGACCCACGACGACACCGAGCACCTCGGCAGCAGGATCGCAGCCTACCTCTGCGAATGCGGCGATACCTCGTGCACCGATCCGATCACGATCCATCGCCTGAAGTACGAACGCGTGCGCGCCTACCCCGCGAGGTTCGTCATCGCCCTCGATCACGAGAACCCGGAGATCGACTACGTGGTGCGCGAGGCGCCCGGCTTCGCCGTCGTCGAGATGGTCGGTCGGTCGGCCAGGATCGCGAGAGCCACCAATCCGCGGAGGTCGCATCGCACGGGGGTCGATCGATGACGGCCCCTCGCCATCGCTCGATGCGCCCAGGATCCTCGGCCGGCCGGCGGGGGCGGTCCCCTTCCTCGATCGCCGCCGCCATCCGATGCGGGGTCCGGCGCTCCCCTGATCCAGGGAGACTCTCGATCGAGGCCCTCGGGCGGCGGGGGCTCGCGCTGATCGGCGAGCTCGACACGAGCGCTCGCTCGGAGGTCGCCTCGGCGATCGCGGACGTCGTGAGCAGTCCAGGCGAGGTGGTCCTCGATCTCGCGGGGCTGCGGTTCATGGACAGTGCGGGCATCCACGTGCTGACCGAGGCGGCGAGGGAGCTGAAGGGCGACGACGCCATCACGGTGCGCCACCCGCGCCCGTGCGTGCTGCGGGTCCTTGTTGCCGCGGCGACCCTGGGCTGGGAGGGACGCCTGCGCATCGAGCTCGATCGGAGCGAACCATGACGACTCGCCTCGAGGCCCGCGTCGAGGCCGGCCACCGCATCCGGCTGGCAGGCGAGCTCGACATCTCCACCGTGCCCGAGCTCGAGCAGAGCCTGGACGGGCTCGCCGACGATCCTTACGATCCTCTCGTCCTCGAGCTGACGGACCTGACGTTCATCGACTCCACGGGGCTTCGAGCGATCCTGCGCCTCGCACGGTCCCACGCGGATCGGGGTCGACTCGTCCTGCGGGCCCCCACACCTCGCGTGCTGGAGGTGCTGACGATCTGCGGGGTGCTCGGCGGGCCCTCGAACCTCGAGCTCGAGCGCGAGGAAGAGGGGGCGGTCTGAGCCGACGCCCGTCCTTCAGCCGGCCCTGGACTCCGCGTACTCGTCCCAAGTGATCAATACGTCCCGGGGCTTCGAACCCACCGAGGGCCCCACCACGCCCCGCTCCTCGAGCATGTCCATGAGGCGACCCGCGCGCGCGAACCCCACCTTCAGCTTCCGCTGGAGCATCGAGGTCGAGCCGAGCTGGGAATGGATCACGAGCTCCATCGCCTGCTGGAGAAGATCGTCCTCCGCGTCGAGGTCCTCGTCGTCGGCGGGAGGCTTCCCCAGCCCTTCGATCCCCTCGACGTAGTCCGGCTCACGCTGCTGCCGCACGTATTCGGCGACCGCGTCGATCTCGTGCTGGGTCACCCACGCGCCCTGGATCCGAGCGGCCTTCGAGGCCGACGAGGGAAGGAACAGCAGGTCGCCGTGGCCGACGAGCTTCTCCGCGCCGCCCACGTCGAGGATCACCCGCGAGTCCGCCGCGCTGGCCGTCATGAACGCGATCCGCGAAGGGATGTTCGCCTTGATCAGCCCCGTCACCACGTCCACGCTGGGCCGCTGGGTGGCCACGACGAGATGGATCCCGACGGCTCGCGCCATCTGCGAGATCCGCACGATGGCGTCCTCCACGTCGCGCGGGGCCACCATCATGAGGTCCGCCAGCTCGTCGATCACGACGAGGATGTAGGGGAGGCGCTCGAACTCCGCGTCACGGCCCGGGGGGATGCGCAGCGAGCCCTCGGCGTGTGCCCCGTTGTACGAATCGATGTCCCGCATCCCCACGGTGGCCAGGGACTCGTACCGGAGCTCCATCTCGCGGACGACCCACCCCAGCGCCTCCGCAGCGCGCTTCGGCGCCACGATCACGGGCGAGATGAGGTGGGGCAGATCGGCGAAGTGGCTGAGCTCGACCCGCTTGGGGTCCACGAGCATCAGCTTCACCTCGTCGGGGTGCGCGCGGATCAGGATCGAGGTCACGAACGCGTTGATCAGCGACGACTTCCCGGCGCCGGTGGCCCCGGCGATCAGGAGGTGGGGCATCTCGTTCAGCCTGAGCAGGAGGGGGTTCCCTTGGACGTCCTTCCCCAGGGCCACAGCCAGCGGGTGCTTCTCCTTCCCCGCGGCCTTCGACCCGAGCACGTCGCCCAGCGTCACGAAGTCGCGGACCTTGTTGGGCACCTCCACGCCGATCGCGGACCTCCCGGGGATCGGGGCGATGATCCGGACGTCCGGCGTGGCAAGCGCATAGGCGATGTCGTCCCCGAGGTTGAGAACCTTGTTCACCTTGGTGCCCGCGGAGACCTCGACCTCGAAGAGCGTGACCGTGGGTCCCCGGCTCGCGCCCACCACGCTCGCCGCGACGCCGAAGTTGCGGAGCGTGCGCTCCAGGATGGCCATCGTCTCCTTCTCGTCCCGCCCCGGCCCGCCCGACGCCGGCGCCTTCCGCAGCATGTCGACCGGGGGAAGCTTGTAGCCGCGGCCCGAGGGGCTCGGGACGACGGATGGGCTCGACTCTTCCTCGGGCTCCGGATCGGGGAGGGCCGGCGTCAGGATCTCGCCCTCGGCCTCCGGCTGCTTCCGCCGTCGGCGCTTGGGCGTCGCCTCCTCGACCTCGGTGAGGTCCAGGACCTCGTCCTCGCGCCGGACCAGCCACTCCCACACCGAGCGCAGCGGCGTGGCGGTGAAGACGAGGGCCCCGAGCGCCACGAGCCCGATGCAGACGATCGCCGCCCCGTAGACTGACATCACCTTCGAGAGCGGCCACGCCGTCACCGCCCCGACCAGGCCGCCGGCATCGCCGAACCCCGAGAAGCCCGCCGCCGGGCTGGGGTTCCCCCGAACGAGCGAGACGATGCCCAGGCCGCCCATCAGCAGGAAGATCAGGCCGACGAACATGCGGCCCCGGTCCTCCTCGGCCGTGCCCCGGACGAGCAGAAGCCCCCAGTAGAGGGCGAGCACGGGGAAGGCGTACCCGGCCAGCCCAAGCATGCCGACCACCACGATCGTCAGGAAGCGCCCCAGGGGGCCCGCCGCGTCGAGCCAGATCCCCAGCACCGAGAGCCCGGCCAGGACCAGCAGCCCGATGCCGAGCGCGTCGGTCAGCTGCGGCCCGAGGTGCTCCGCGACCTTCTGGCCGGCGGCCGAGACCGCCCCGCCCGTCCTCCGCTTCCGCTTCCTCGCCATCAGACCTCAATGATGACGGGAACGATGACCGGTTTCCGGCGAATCGCTTCGAAGAAGTACCGGCCGAGGGTGCGCCGGATGTGCTGGCGGAGGATGCTCGGATCGGCCACCTCCTCCTCGGCCACCTCGGCCAGCGAGGCCAGGGTCCGGGCCTTCGCCTCCTCGAGCATCTCGACGGAGGTCTCGTCATGGACGAAGCCGCGGGTGATGACGTCGGGCCCGGCCACGACCTCGCCGCTGTGCGCGTCGGCGGTGACGACCACGACGACGAAGCCGTCCCCGGCCAGCTTCCGGCGGTCGCGCAGGACCACGTCGCCCACGTCGCCGATCCCCAGGCCATCCACGAAGATCATCCCCGAGGGGGCGCGGTCGACGATCTTCACCGCCTCGGCTCCCACCTCCACGACGTCGCCGTCCTCCACGATGAGGATGCGGTCGGAGGGGACGCCCACCCCCCGAGCCAGGCGAGCGTGGTGGGCCAGATGGCGCCGCTCCCCGTGGATCGGGATGAACCAGCGGGGGCGGACGAGCGAGAGCATGAACTGCAGCTCGTCCGCGGCCGCGTGGCCCGACACGTGGACGTCCGCGATCTTGGAGTGGAAGACGTCGGCCCCCGTCCGATAGAGCCCGTCGATCGTGCGGTGGATCGCGGTCTCGTTCCCAGGGATGAACGACGCGGCGATCACCACGAGGTCGCCCTCCTCGAGGTCCACCCATTTGTGCTCGCGGGCTGCCATCAGGGCGAGCGCCGACAGCGGTTCGCCCTGGCTCCCGGTGCAGACCACGGCCACCTCGCGCGGATCGTAGTCGTTGAGCCGCTCGATGTCGATCACGTCCTCCTCGGGAACGTCGAGGTAGCCGAGGCGGCGCCCCTGCTCCACGGACTGGTGCATCGAGCGTCCGAGGAAGGCGATCTTGCGCCCCACCTCCCGCGCCGCGTCGCAGATCTGCTGGACCCTGTGGATGTGGCTGGCGAAGCAGGCCGCCACGATCAGCCGCTCGCCCCGCCGGAAGATCTCCAGCAGCCGGGGGCCGACCGTTCGCTCGCTGGGGATCGTCCCCTTCTCCTCGGCGTTCGTGGAATCCGAGAGGAAGACGTGGACGCCTCGCCGCGCCTCGTCCGCGATGCCCTGCAGGTCGGTCGGCCGTTCGTCGATCGGCGTCGGGTCGAGCTTGAAGTCTCCCGAATGGAGGATCGTCCCCTGAGGGATGTCGATCGCCACTGCCACGCCGTCGGGGATCGAGTGCGTGACGCGGTGGAACCGCGCGGTGAAGCTCCCGATCCGGGTCTCCTGACCCGGGTTCACCTCGACGAGCTCGGCCCGGTCCTCGACCCCGTGCTCCTCCAGCTTTGGGCGCAGGAGCGCGAGCGCGAGGGCCGTGGCGTGGATCCGCAGCGGGATCTCCCGAAGGATGTAGGGCACCGCTCCCATGTGGTCCTCGTGGCCGTGGGTGAGGATCAGGCCGTCGATCCGGTCCCGCCGCCGGCGCAGCCACTCCCAGTCGGGGAGGACGAGGTCGATCCCGGGCATGTCCTCGGTGGGGAACGAGAGGCCCGCGTCGAGGACGAGGACGCGGCCGTTCGACTCGAGGCAGGCCATATTGCGGCCCACCTCCCCCACGCCGCCGAGGAAGACGAGGCTAGAGGACGCCTGCATCCTCCAGCGCCTTGCCGATCCGGGAGCGCTCCTCGTCGGTGGCCGGGACGAGCGGCAGGCGCGGCGGCCCGACGGGCTGGCCGATCATCTCCATCGCCGCCTTCAGCGGGATCGGGTTGCTCGTGATGAACAGCGCGTCGAAAACGGGCAACAGCTCCTCGTGGATCTTGCGCGCTCCGGCCGCGTCCCCACCCTCGATCAGCTCCATCATCCGCTTCAGACGCTCCCCCACGACGTGCGCGGCGACCGAGACGAGCCCGCGGGCACCGGCGCACATCATGGCGAAGGTGGCCCAGTCGTCGCCGCAGTAGAGCTCGAAGTCCGTCGGGGCCTGAGCGACGAGATGGGACACGCCGTCGAGATCGCCGGTCGAGTCCTTCACCGCGACGATGTTCTCCACTTCGGCCAGCCGCAGCAGCGTGTCGTGTTCGATGCGCGTGCCGGTTCGGCCGGGGATGTTGTAGACCATGACGGGCTTCGAGGTGGCCCCGGCCACGGTCGTGAAGTGCTCGATCAGGCCGCGCTGAGGAGGCTTGTTGTAGTAGGGAGTGACGACGAGCATCGCGTCCACGCCAGCTTCGTCGGCCTGATGGGTCAGGTGGACGGAGTGCGCGGTGTCGTAGGTGCCGGTCCCGGCGATGATCATGCCGCCGCCGACCTCGGCGCACGCCCGCCAGAGCTCCACCTTCTCCCCGTCGGAGAGCGTCGCCGCCTCGCCCGTGGACCCCGTGACGACGAGCGCGTTCGTGCCGTGATCGAAGAGCCAGGCCGCGAGGTCGCGGGCCCGGTCGAGGTCGAGCGATCCGTCGTCCTTGAACGGGGTCACCATGGCGGTGACGAGGGTTCCGAAGCTGCCGGCCATCTGCTGCCTCCTTCCCGCTGCGGCGGCGTCCGCCCCTCCGGCGGGGTGCGGTGGGGCGATCCCATCGTCGCACGACC
>DASUTZ010000162.1:0-15374 GCA_036374295.1 Actinomycetota bacterium | reverse complement strand
ATAGAGAGATGCGCGGGCTCCCCGCTCCGTTGCGCCCTTGGAGCGAGGTCAGTCGGCCACGGTCAGCGGGCTGAGGAGCCACAGGCGAGGTGGATCCGTCGTGTAGCACACGACGCCGTACTCACCAGGTGTGAGCGCCCTCGTCCAGGACTCCCGCTGCCCGGGCGAGGCACGAAAGGCGTGCTGTGAGGTGGCCCACTCGGGTGCCACCTCCGGATCCTCCCGGGGATCCTCCACGTACGCCACGAGGTCGTCGAAGCCCTTGCCCTCGGCGAACCTGAGAACGTCGACCACGATGTCGACCCGTCCGTCGTTCGTCAGCCCGAAGGTGACCTCCTCCCGGGCCGAGACCGTCCGCGGTCCGTCATGAGAGCAGCCGAGGTCGCCGAGGCTGCCGTCGAACCTGATCCGGACCGTCGCTCCCTGGACGAACGAGGCCCCACCCGGCGTCACCTCACTCGTGCCCGTGAGCCGATCCAGGGCGGCGGTCGCCGCGAAGCCCGAGAGCCCCAGCACCAATGCTGCGGTGGTGATGGTTCGAGCGATGCGCAGCCGCGTGCGCCGGAGCGCCGGGGCCGAGAGCCCACGCGGTGGGGGGAGTGTGCCCGCCTTCTGCCGCAGCATCTCGCGGAGGCTCGCCTCGACCTCGTTCTCGTGGCTCTCCATCTCACCCCGTCCTGACGCGCGTGCGAAGGACGCTCATGGCCCTGGAGAGAAGCGACCGGACGGTCCCCGGCCGGCACTCCAAGATCTCGGCTGCCTCATGGTCCGTGAGACCCTCGTAGTAGCGGAGCACGACGGCGACTCGCTGGCGGTGCGGCAGCCGCTGAAGCTCCGACCACAGGTCCTCCCGCAGGTCCGATGCGAGGGTCGGATCATCATCCTCGATCCGATGCCCCTCTCTCTGCAGATACGCTCGCTCCACCTGCCTCCTCCTGAAGTGCATCTTGCAGAGGTTCAACACGGTCCGACGAAGGTAGGCAGGGAAGGCGTCCGGATGACGAAGGTGCACAAGCCGTCCCGCTACGTTGATAAACGCTTCCTGCACCAGATCCTCGGCCAGGGGCTGGTCTCCGGTCACCAGGTAGGCCAGGCGGAACGCGTCGGAGGAGTGGCGCGCGTACAACTCGCCCAGGCGTCCCCACTCGGCCGCGACCCACCTCCGAAGCTCTGGCGACCATTATGCACCGGTGCCTTCTCACAACTGAGATGCGTAACGTCGCGGAAGTGTTGCAGGGATCACCGTTGGGTCGCTCCGATGCCGTTCGTCGTGGCGACCGCCGGACGGAGGCGTGGAGCGAAGGTTGCGCCTGGCCGGGCCGCCTTCGACCGTTGGACCCGACGGGGCATCAGCGGCAAGCGGGTCGAAGGACCCCTGCTCCTCGTGACCATCGCCCCAGGACACCAGCACCGCCTCCACGGAATCTCATAGGAGACCACGCCCGGACGGGACGGAGAGGAGGTGTAGGCATGAGGTCGGTCTCCGACGGACTGCTCCTCACGATCGCGCAGATCGCCGCGACCCTGATGGGCCTCCTCATGGTGGCGGTCTTCTTCTACGTCGAGTCGGGGTTCCGTCGGCTCAGGACCCTCGGCGAGGAGGCGAACCGCTACATGCGAGCCACCACGAAGGTGGTGCTGATGCTCTATGCCCTCGTGCTGGCCCTGTCCCTGGCCCTCGCGATGCTCGAGGATCGATGGGCCTCCCTTGTGCTCGCCGTGATGAGCGGCGCCGTCGTCCTGTCGCTCGCTCAGTGGACCTCGCGCTCTCGTGAGCTCCGCAGAACGGTGCGCATCCGCGGCACGTCGGCGTGGGGCGGATGGGTCCTGACCTTGATCCCGCTCCTGCTCCCGTGGGCTGTGGACGGGTGGATCCCCGGCCGGGAGACCCTCACGATCGCGCTGCTGCTCGTGGGCGCGTTCGCGTTCGCCAACAGCATCGGGCTCCTGCTGGTCGCCTTCGACCTCGCGGACCTGGAGAAGGCTGCCGAGGCCGCCGCTCACCGGGAGAGGCAGGCTTCAGAAGAGCGGTGACCGGGTCCCGGATGCCATAGGCCCCGCTCGAGGGCTGACGCACGGGTGGCGGGCTCGCTCCGGCCCGTGTCAGAATCGCCGGGATGGAGACCAGGCCGGGTCAGACGCGCAGGCGCCGAGGACTCGGCGCGACCCTCGTGCTGGTGGCGTCCCTTGCGCTGCTCCTCTCGTCGTGCGCGGCGGGCCCCAACCCGGCGGTCGGGACGGGCGAGCCGGCCGGGTTCCTCCTGGGCCTCTGGCACGGGATCATCCTCCCCGTCACGTTCATCATCTCCCTCTTCACCGACGACGTGAGCATCTACGAGGTCGTCAACAACGGGAACTGGTACGACTTCGGGTTCATCCTCGGCGTGCTGATCTCTCTCGGAGGCGGCGGTGCCGGCGCCGGCAGGCGGAGGGGCTGACGGCTCGGAGGACGAGGCAGTCTTCGACAGCCCGAGCGGCTGGGTCGGCAGACACGTCCGCGAGTACGTGGAGACCAACGGGCGCAAGGGCCACCGCTGGTCCGGCGTGCACACCCTGCTGCTGACCACGCGCGGCAGGAAGTCCGGGAAGCTCCGGCGGACCGCGCTCATCTACGGGCGGGACGGCGACCGCTACCTCGTGGTGGCCTCGAAAGGCGGCGCGAAGAGCCATCCCTCCTGGTACCTCAACCTGCGCGAGCATCCGGAGGTCCGCGTTCAGGTGGGCCCGGAGAGGTTCCAGGGGCTCGCGCGGACGGCCACGCCCGAGGAGAAGCCCCGCCTCTGGCGAATCATGACCGAGATCTGGCCGGAGTACGACCGCTACCAGGAGCGGACCGCCCGGGACATCCCGGTGGTCATCCTCGAGCCCGCCGGCGAGTCGGCGTGATCGACCACCCTGAGTGACCAGCCCGGGCCGGAGCCGATGGACCCCTCCGACCCGGGACCCCCTCCCCTGTGGCTCCTCTCGAGCCGTCACTACGCTGGGGGACGGATGGAAGGGGGCGAACCAGTATGAAGGAGCGATTCACGGAGGAGGAGTGGCGCGGGATCATGGCGCTCCCGTTCGCGATCTTCGGCGTCGTCGCAGGCGCCGACGGCACGATCGACGAGCAGGAGGTCGGGGAGTTCACGAAGCGCATGCTGAACCCCACGTGGACCTACAAGGACGCGATGCACCAGGAGCTGGCAGTGGCCGTGGCCGGCGAGGACATCAGCGTCCTGATCAAGGAGGGGATGGCCCTCGATCCGGAGCCGGTGAAGACGGCGCTGAAGGAGAAGCTGACCCAGGACGAGTACCAGAGCTTCCTCGGCAGCGTCTTCATCGACGAGCTGGCCGTGGCTCGGGCCAGCGGGGGTGGGATCTTCCACAAGGAGAAGATCGGGGACGAGGAGACCGAGAAGCTCGTGGGCTTCGCGGCCTACTTCGGGATCGACCTGCCGTCGGTCCAGCGGATCTTCTCGTGATCGGGGGGCCGGTGGTCGAGGGATCTGGCTGATCCCTCGGCCACCGGCCCTCACCCCGTCTGGAACAGCGTGAGCTGGAACCCCTCCCCTCCGCGGTAGCGGCGGTTCCGGTCGCCCCACGGCGTGTCCACCGGGCCCGCCAGCGGCTCGGCCCCCGCGGCCTCGACCGCCCTGCTGGCCTCCTCGAGGTCGTCCACCCGGATGGCGATCCGCACCGGCTCCCGGAGGGGGCGCCCCACCTCGATCTCGTCTACCATCGCTCCATGCTCGGGATCCACGATCTCGAGCGTCGCCTCCGGGACCTTCAGGATCACTCCCCTGCCGCCCTGGTCGTCGAGGTCCAGCAACACCTCGAGCCCGAGGACGTCCCGGTAGAGGCGGGCGGCGGCCTCGTAGTCGTCCACCACCAGGCAGAACCGAAGCTCACGCACCATCGCTCCTCTCTCCCACGCTGTAGACCTCGACCGGCTCGCTACGGCCCTTGACCTCCTGGGCTCCGACGTGCTCGGCGGGGATGCCGGGAGCCGCGGTCACTGTGGCGGCGGCGGCGATCACCTCGCCCGCCGCCGCCACGCCCTGGAGGCGCTGGGCGACGTTGACCGCATCGCCCAGGACCGTGTACTCGAGGCGGCCGCCCCCGCCTACGGTCCCCGCCATCACGATCCCGGTGTTCACGCCGATCCCCACCCCGAGGGGGACGTCGGACTCCGCGTTGATCTCCGCCTGCCGAGCCTGCATGGCCAGGGCGCAGCGGAGGCCCCGCTCGGCGTGATCGGGCTGGTGGTCCGGGACGCCGAACACCGCCATCACCGCGTCGCCGGCGAACTTGTCGATCATCCCGCCGTGCTCCAACACGACCTCGGACATCGCGGCGAGATGCTTCGCCAGCAGCTCGGCCAGGTCCCGAGGCTCCATCGTCTCGGCCAGCGAGGAGAAGCCCCTGATGTCGGAGAAGAGGATCGTCGCCTCGACCTCCTCCTGGAGATCCGCGGAAGCCGACCCTCGGAGCCGCTCCGCGACCTGGGAGGGCACGAACGACCGGAGGGTCCGGGCGTCGGTCTCGCGGTCGACCACCGCGGCGTGGAGCCGCTTGAGCTGGTCCACCGCGTGGGAGGCCCCCCTCCCCACCTCGGTGGAGAGGCGCCGGAAGAGCTCCGTCACTCGCCGGTCGATCGCCTCCTGCGTGGTTCCCAGGCGCTCGGCCATGGCTTCGTAGCCCAGCCCTTCGGCCATGAGGTCGAGGATCTCCCGATCGGCCTCGTCCGGCTGACGGCCCGACAGGCGCTCCGCGATCGTCGGGTCGACCGCCGAGCCCCCCGCGGCCACCTCCCGGATGGCCCGGGGCAGCTCGTCCCCCTCCCCCAGCCGGTCCTTCAGGAGGTACGCCAGCCCGCTCTGCCCCTCTCCCAGGAGGGCCAGAGCGTAGGCCTCGTCGTCGTGCGACGAGAGGACGACGACCCCGGTGTCCGGGGAGCGGCGGCGGATCTCGTGGGCGGCCTCGATGCCCTCGAGCTGGAAGTGGGGGGGCATCTTGATGTCGGTCACCACGACGTCGGGGCGATGCTCGTCGGCTGCGGCGAGCAGCGTGGGGGCGTCCTCGGCCACGCCCACGACCTCGATTCCGTCGGTGGCGTCGAGCAGCGCTCGGACCCCCTCTCGGATCAGGACGTTGTCGTCCCCGAGCACAACGCGGATCGTCACGGCTCCCGTATTACCATCCGCGGGTGGCCCTGCGCATCGTCTTCGCGGAGGACGACTACCTCGTGCGCGAGGGGACGGCGGCGCTCCTGTCCCAGGCCGAGGACGTGGAAGTGGTCGCCATCGTGGCCGATCGCGACGCGCTCTTGGCCGCCGTGGGCGAGCACGAGCCCGACGCCGTCCTCACCGACATCCGGATGCCCCCCACCAGGACCACCGAGGGGATCGACGCCGCCCGGACGATCCGCGCGGAGCACCCGGACACGGGCGTCGTAGTCCTCTCCCAATACGCGGAGGAGGAGTACGCCTACGAGCTGCTGAAGGACGGCGCCGAGGGCCTCGGGTACCTCCTGAAGGAGCGGGTGGCCGACATCGAGGAGGTGGTCCGGGCCCTCCACGACGTGGCCCAGGGCGGCTCCGTCCTCGACCCGAAGATCGTGGAGGGGCTCGTGGCCCGCCGCTCCCGCGAGGAGCGGTCGCCACTCGGCCGCCTCACCGAGCGGGAACGGGAGGTGCTCGCCCTCATGGCCGAGGGGAAGAACAACGCGGCCATCGCCGCGTCGCTCTACGTCACCGAGCGCGCCATCGAAAAGCACATCAACTCCCTCTTCCACAAGCTCGGGCTCTCGGAGGAGCCCCACGTCCACCGCCGGGTCATGGCCGTCCTCACCTTCTTCCGGGAAGGTCCGACGGCACCCTAGACCGACCCGGGCGACCGGTCCAAGCGCGGCTCCATGTGGAGCGGAGTGGTGGAAGCACCCTTCCCCGACGTGGGGAAGCCCCCCTTTCCCGCGTCTCCGTCGCAGGGCACAATCTGGGACGTGAAATCCCGAATCTCTGCGCGGATCGCATGGTCGATCGTCGTGCTGGCCACGGGGCTGGCCGGCATCGCCATCGCGCTGCAGGTACTCCGGGAAGGGGCGGGCCTCGGGCTCGTCGAGAATCTCCTCTTCGCCGCGATCTTCATCTCGATGGGCTCCGTGGGAGCTCTCGTGGTGGGGGGGGAACCCCGGAACGCCGTGGGATGGATCCTCCTCGGGGTGGCAGTCCTGCCCGCCCTGGCCTTCTTCGCGGAGATGTACGCACGCTACGGACAGACGGTGGCCGCCGGCTCCCTCCCCGCGCTCGCCTGGGGCTGGTGGCTCGGGGACTGGACGTGGATGGGGCTCCTGGCGATGATCGCCACGCTGCCGCTCGTGTTCCCCGACGGAAGGCCCCCCTCAGCGCGGTGGAGACCCTACCTGTGGCTGGTCCTGTCGATGGCGCTCATCACGGCCGTGCTGTTCGCCCTGGATCCGGCCGCGTATCCGGGCGGTCGCCACACGAACCCGATCGGCGTGGAGGCGCTCCGACCGGTGGCGGACTTCGTCGAAGGGCCCGGATACTTGCTCTTCGTCGGCCTCTTCCTGGGCTCTGTTGCGTCGCTTATCTTCCGCTTCCGCCGCGCCGGTCGTGAACAGCGGCAGCAGATCAAGTGGTTCCTCTTCGCGGTTGCCGTCCTCGTCACACTCTTCGTGCTCGACGGCGTCTTCCAGGCTCTCGGTCTGTCCGACCTCGAGGGGGTTTCCTTCTGGGTCAACACCGTGCTGTCCGCGGCGGCGTTCGCCAGCCTCCCGGTCGGACTCGGCATCGCCATCCTGCGGCACCGCCTCTACGACATCGACGTCGTCATCAGCAAGACGGTCGTCTACGGAGCCCTGGCCGCGTTCGTGACGCTCGTCTACGTGGGGATCGTCGTGGGGATCGGAGCCCTCGTCGGCACCCGGGGCAACCTCTTCCTCTCCATCGTGGCTACGGCCGTGATCGCCCTGGCGTTCCAGCCGGTGCGGCGGTGGGCCGGGCACCTCGCGAACCGCCTCGTCTACGGGAAGCGGGCCACGCCGTACGAGGTCCTCTCCCGCCTGGCGCAGGGCATGGGATCCCAGCACACCGCGGACGACGCCCTCCCCAGCCTGGCGCAGGTCCTCGCCGAGGGAACCGGCGCGGCTCGTGCCGAGGTATGGCTCCGGGTCGGCGGTGCGCTCCGTCTCGCCGCCGCGTGGCCGGACGTCGGGTCACAGGTCGAGACGATCGCCATCCTCGACGAAGGCCTGCCAGAGATCCGAACGGTCGAGGCGGTCGTGCCGGTCGAGCACGACGGCGATCTCCTCGGGGCGCTTGGGATCTCGCCTGCTCGGGGAGAGGCCCTGACGGCCACCACGGAGAAGCTCCTGGCTGACGTCGGGGCCCAAGCGGGGCTCCTCCTTCGGAACGTCCGGCTGATCGAGGAGCTGAGAGCGTCACGCCAGCGGCTTGTGACCGCCCAGGACGAGGAGCGGCGGCGCCTGGAGCGGAACATCCACGACGGGGCGCAACAGCAGCTCGTGGCCCTGTCCGTGAAGCTCAGGCTGATCGAGGCGATGATCGAGAAGGACCCGGCGAAGGCAAGGGAGCTCGCAGCCGAGACGAAGGCCGAGTCGCAGGAGGCGCTGGACAACCTGCGGGATCTGGCCCGCGGGATCTACCCTCCCCTGCTGGCCGACAAGGGGCTGGCGGCGGCCCTCGAGGCCCAGGCCCACAAGGCGCCCTTCCCGGTGACGGTCGAGCCCAACGGGGTGGGCCGCTACCCGGCCGAGGCCGAGGCCACCGCCTACTTCTGCGTGCTCGAGGCGTTGCAGAACGTGTCCAAGTACGCGGATGCGTCGGGGACGACGGTCTCGCTGTCCGATGAGGACGGTCAGCTCGTGTTCTCGGTCGCCGATGACGGACGGGGTTTCGACCCCCGCTCGACGCCGTCAGGTTCCGGGCTCCAGAACATGAGGGATCGCGTGGAGGCGCTCGGCGGTCGACTCGAGATCCGGTCGGCGCCCGGACAGGGGACGACGCTCATCGGGCGGGTTCCGACCTCGGGAGCGCGCCGGTGAAGCGGAGATCGGCCGCTCGGCTGGCGTGGTCGCTCGCCGCAGTCGCCGTCGCGCTCAGCGTCGTCGGCATCGCGCTGGCGGTCGCCGGACGACGCGACGTCGGGTTCAACCTCGCGGTCCTACTCGTCGGCGTGGCCCCGTTCATGTCGGTCGGCGCCCTGGTCGCTTCCCGGTTCCCCCGGAATCCGATCGGATGGATCTTCTGTGCCGTGGGGCTGCTCCAGGCTCTCCAGGTGGCGTCGTACGAGTACGCAGTCGAGGCGGTCATCGAGCGGGACGGCGCGCTTCCCCTGGGCGGTCTGGCTGCATGGATCTCGGCGTTGGCGTGGATGCCGAGCCTCGGGCTGCTCACCACGTACCTGTTCCTGCTGTTCCCGGACGGACACCCCCCGTCGCCGCGATGGAGATGGGTGGGATGGACCGGCGGGATCGGACTCGGTGCCGTCGTGGTTGCCGCGATGGTGGGGAACGCCACGGGAACCCCTCGTGCCCTGCTCTCCGAGGAGCCACTGGAGTATCCGCCGCTGGTCGGCGCGTTGCTGCTCCTCGGGTTCGTCACCGTGCTCGTAGCGTCGGTCGCGTCGGTCGCCTCACTGGTGGTTCGATACCGGCGATCAAGAGGAGATGAGCGCGAACAGCTCAAGTGGGTGGCCTTCGCGGCCACGTTCGCGCTGGTTGCGATCGCCGTCCAGTTCGTGCCGGTGGGATGGCCGGACTGGTTCCAGCTGCTGGTCGGTCTGGGATTCCTGGCCGTGCCGGTGGCCTCCGGGGTCGCCATCCTCAAGCACCGCCTCTACGACATCGACGTCGTCATCAACAAGACCGTGGTGTACGGGGCGCTGGCCGCGTTCGTGACGGTCGTGTACGTGGGCATCGTGGCGGGCATCGGATCCCTGGTGGGGAGCGGGGGGAACGCGTTCCTCACCATCGTGGCCACGGCGATCATCGCCCTGCTGTTCCAGCCGGCCCGGGTCCGGGCCCGCCACTTCGCCAACCGCCTGGTGTACGGGAAGCGGGCCACGCCCTACGAGGTGCTGTCCCGGTTGGCCCAGGGGATGGGCTCGCAGTACTCGGCCGACGACGCCCTCCCGAGCCTGGCCAGAGTCCTGGGCGAAGGGACCGGAGCCGCCCGTGCCGAAGTCTGGCTCCGAGTCGGGAGCGACCTGCGACCCGCGGCCTCCTGGCCGGACGATGTGGAGCCTCGGCAACGGTCCATCGCTCTGGCCGATGGAGACCTACCCCCGATCGTCGGGGCGGATCTGACCCTTCCCGTGAAGCACGAGGGAGAAGTCCTCGGCGCGCTGGCGATCTCGATGCCTAGGGGAGAAACCGTGACCCCGGACACCGAGAGGCTCCTGGCCGACGTCGCGTCACAGGCCGGGTTGCTGCTTCGGAACGTCCGTCTGATCGAGGAGCTGCGGGCATCCAGGCAGCGGCTGGTCGCCGCCCAGGACGAGGAGCGCCGCCGGCTGGAGCGGAACATCCACGACGGCGCGCAGCAGCAGCTGGTGGCGCTCTCGGTGAAGGTGCGCCTGGCGGAGAGCCTCGCGAGGAAGGACCCGGACAAGGCCACCGAGCTCATGGCGGAGGTGCGGGCCGAGACCCAGCAAGCACTGGACGACCTCCGGGACCTGGCCAGAGGGGTTTATCCGCCGCTGCTGGCCGACAAGGGCCTGGCCGCAGCGCTGGAGGCCCAGGCCCGCAAGGTGCCGTTCCCCGTGCGGGTGGAGCCGAACGGGATCGGGCGATACCCTCCAGAGGCCGAGGCCAACGCCTACTTCTGCGTCCTGGAGGCGCTCCAGAACGCCGCTAAGTACGCGGCGGCCTCCGCCGCGGTCGTCCGCCTGTTCGAAGATGCCGGACACCTGCAGTTCGTCGTGTCCGACGATGGGACGGGATTCGATCCGGACGTGGTGCCGAGGGGATCGGGACTCCAGAACATGGCCGACCGCCTCGAGGCGCTCGGCGGGAGGCTCGAGATCGCGTCGTCCTCCGGCCGGGGCACGACGGTGACGGGGCGGATCCCGGTTCAGCCGGTGGCCGCCGCCCAGGCCTCCTCGAGCCGGTCCGGCTCGAATTCCGACTTGGGGATGTAGGCGGCCGCCCCCACCTCGGCGGCCCTGGGCGCGTACTCCTCGGCCTCGTAGGTGGACACCATCAGCACGATCACGCGACCGGCGGCCTCGGCGAGGATGCGGCGCGTGGCCTCCAGCCCGTCGATGCCGGGCAGGTTGACGTCCATCAGCACGAGGTCGGGCTGGAGGCCACGCGCCGCCTCGACGGCCGCCTCACCCGTCTCCGACTCGCCCACGACCTCGAACCCGTCCGTGAGCTCCACGACCGCGCGAGCCGCCATCCGGAAGGGCTCCTGATCGTCGACGATCAGCACGCGCACGCTCATCTCAGTCTCAGCGTCTCACAGCGACCACGCACCGGGAAGGATGCGGGCACCACCTCGGACGGAAGGGGCAGCCCTACTCGGCGTCGGGGAGGGCCTCGTAGATCGTGACCGGCTCCGCGATACCCTTCAGCGAGAACGGGCCCACCTCGACCAGCCGGAAGCCCGAGGGCCTCATCTCGCGCCGGGCGTCCTCCCCCACGAACACCCGGTCGGCGCTCGCCTCCGAGGCGATCCGGGCGGCGATGTTCACCGTTCGCCCGAAGTAGTCCCCCTCGTCGTAGATCATCGGGCCCGCGTTGATCCCGACGTGAGCCGGCGGTAGCCCACGCGGACGCACGGCCTCCACGATCTCGAGCGACGCCCGGGCCGAGTCCTCCGGCTCTCGGAAGTGGAAGAGGACCCCGTCGCCGAGCATCTTCACGACCTCCCCGTCGTGGCGTGACGCAACCTCGTTCACAAGCTGGGCGAGGGAGATCGAGACGCGGGCCGCGACCTCGTCGCCGGCCTCCTCGGTGAGCTTCGTGTAGCCGGAGAGGTCCGCGAACACCACGGCTTCCGCCCCCTTCGGCGTCCGCGAGCGGACGCCAGCCTCCTCGAGCGCCGCCTCCACGTGCTCGAACTGATGCTCCGTCAGGAACCGCTCCGAGTGGCGACGGAACAGCCATCCCAGCATCTGCTCACCCGAGTGCCCCATCCGAAGCCCGACCTCGCGGATCGCGGCCTCGAAGGCCTCGTTGTCGAGGAGCCCCCGACGCCGGAACGGCTCCTCGATCGTGTGGTGGAAGTAGTGGGTCTGGAACTGGGCCACGCGGCGGGCGCTGTCGCCCCAGACCCGCACCGCGCGGAGGACCTCGCCCTCCCCCACGCCCGCCCCGAACAGCACCGGGAGCGCTCGGAGGACGGGGAGGTCCTCCTCGCGCACGAGCTCGTCCGCAGCGGGCCGCGAGAGACCGGACGCCACGTAGGCCGCCTGCAGCGTCTCGAGGGGGATGCCGATCTCCTCGCCGAGCTCCTCCAGCGTTCGATCGGACCGCGGAAACCGCCGCCCGGCGCTCTCCAGGTACCCGAGCGTCAGGTGGCCGCCCGCCACCGCCGCGCCCAGGGATGCCGCGTCCATCCCCTTCGCCTCGAGCTCCAGGACGACCCGCACCCGCATGACGTCCCGCCGGGGGAAGGTCCCGGCCTTGGGCTCCACGATCCCGAGCTCGGCGAGCTCCCGCACGTGCTCGACGCTGGTCCCCGCACGCTCGGCGAGCTCCGCTTCGCTGATCCGATCCGGGGGCATGCCTCAGGACACGTACGACTCGGGATCCTCCACGAACGCCTCGTGGCAGGCCTCCGAGCAGAAGGAGTACGTGGTCCCCTCGTGCTCGGCGGTCGCCGCCGCGTCCTCCGGGTCGATCCGCATCCCGCAGACCGGATCGGTCACCATGGCCATGGGATCCCCCTTCGTCGAGTCAGTGGATTCTACGCGTCGCCGGCGACGGCGAGCTCGCGGCGGAGCGTCGGGAGCGGCACCGAGCCCACTTCGAGCAGCCGGTCGTGGAAGTCGGCCAGGCGGAACCCCGACCGCCGGGACGCCTCCACGCGCAGCCGATCGATCTCGAGCTGGCCCACCTTGTAGCAGAGCGCCTGGCCCGGCATCGCGATGTAGCGATCGGCCTCCGCCTCCGCCATCCAGCGCGGGAGCCCCGTGCCCTCGAGCTCACCCACCGCTCGCTCGCGCTCCCATCCGAACGCATGGATCCCGGTGTCGACCACGAGACGGGCCGCGCGGAGGGACTGCATCTCGAGCATGCCCAGGCGCTCGTACTCGTCCGCATAGAGGCCCATCTCGTGGGCCAGGCGCTCGCTGTAGAGGCCCCAGCCCTCGCCGAAGGCGGCTCCCTGGAGCTCGTTGCCCAGCCGGCGGATCGGATGGCGCCCCTCCGCCTCCACGGAGAGGGCCGTTTCGAAATGATGGCCCGGGGTGGCCTCGTGGTAGGTGGTGGGCGCGAGGCTGTGCCGGGGACGGGGCGCCGTGTTGACCCAGTAGACCCCCGGGCGGGACCAGTCGTCGGTCGGCCCCTGGTAGTAGTCGAGGGCGTCCTCCTCCAGGTCCGGTGGCACGGCGCGGACCTCGCAGTTCCGAGCGGGAAGCCGACCGAAGAACCCTTTCGCGGCCTCCCATCCGCGCTCCACCTGCTCCCGAGCCACCAGAAGGACGGCATCTCGCGCGATCTCGTGGTCGGCGCGGGCGGCGATCGCCTCGGCCGGGTCCGGGAAACCGAGGCCCGAGGCGATGGCCGCTCCCTCCGCGCGGATCGAGTCGAGCTGGGAGCGTCCCAGCTCGTGAAGCTCTCCCGTGTCGAGCGGGAGGCCCGTCCACCCGAGGATCTCCGCCGCGTACATCTCCTCCCCTCCGGGGAGCGCGTGAAGCCCGAGCGTCTCCCTGGCCGAGGGCCGGTACGCGCGGAGGGCTTCCAGGTAGTCCGCGTACGCGGGGAGCACGACGTCGGCCAGGACGGCGGCCACCCGATCGCGGTCCGCCCCCTCCGTCGCGGGCTGCATCGCGGGCGAGGCCTCGGCCCCTGCCTCGAGCTGCCGCTCCACGAGCCCGATCGAGCGGTCCACGACCACGGCCGGCGCCACCTGACCGGCGTCGATCGCCTCGCGCATGACGCCCCGGATCGCCTCGAGATAGGCGGGGACGGCGGACAGCCGTGCCAGGTAGCGGTCCACCCGCTCGGGAGTGTCCGCGCGCTGGAGCGCCCCCAGGTGGCCTGGGAGCAGGCCCGGCCCGCACAGGTAGCTGCCCTGCATGTGGCTCACCGCCCAGAGGCGGTCCAGGCGGAGCTCGACGATCGCCAGGTCCCGGCAGGCCAGCGACTCGGCCATGTCGAGCGCCGTCCGCTCCTCCATCCCGAGGCCGGTGCGGTCGACGTCCCCCAGGGCTTCCAGCGTCGAACGATGGACGGACTCGCGGCGGGCCAGGCCCTCCGGGCTCGGGTCCGGGAGGCGATCGTCGAACCGCTCGTCCCCCACCAGGGTTGCGAAGACCGGCTCCAGGCCCAGGAACTCGTCCCAGAAGCGATCGAGCAGCTCGCGCGGCTCCACAGGTCCCATCCTCGTCCCTTTCTCGTCCGCCGGGGCCGCCCAGGCTACCGCGCCGCCGCCCCGGCGCCGGTGCCTGCTAGGGGATGGGCTCGACCCACTCCGCCCGCCAGTCCGGCGCCTCGAACGGGTCCGCGAAGTAGTGGGTGACCTCCGCCACCTTTCCATCCCAGAGCCGGAGGATCGCCACGAGGTGGGTGGCGTTCCCGGTCGGGTAGGTCAGCGTCCCCTCGACGGTGAAGGTGTCCCCCGTCCCGTTGATCCGGAGCAGGGTGAACGAGGGCGTCGTGACCCATCGGTCCTCGCTCCCCACGATCCGGCGAACCTCGGACTCGGGGAGGCCTCCCGGGTACTGCTCGTGGATCCTGACGTAGCGCTCGTGGCCGCGGATGCGCTCGCCCGACTGCGGCCAGTCCTCGACGTAGTCGGGATGACGGAGCTCCCCGAGAACGTCGAAGTCCATCGGGAACGCTTCCATGTAGCGCTGCACGATCGTCTGGTTGCTCGGCTGGCTCATCCCCCACTCCCGGTCCGACGGATCGGAGCGAGCATACTCCCAGATGGATCAGTCGCGATGGTCCATCGAGAGGTAGGGAGCCCCTGACTCCCAACTACTCCTCCTCGAGGCCGCCGGCCCGGTCGATCGCCGGGCCCTCAGCGAACTCCTCGAGCTCGAAGACCTGGCGGATCTCGATCTCGCTCTCCTGGCCGTAGTCGTGCTCGGCCGCCTCGACCGGGAGACGCTTGGCCCACTCGATGGCCTCGTCCATCGACCTCACCTGCAGGAGCCAGTAGCCCGCGACGATCTCCCTCCGGTCAGCGAAGGGCCCGCCGACCACGGTGGTCTTCCCGCCGGAGAGCCTGACGCGGACACCCTCCGCGCTGGGATGAAGCCCGGCGAGGTCGAGCAGAACGCCGGCCTTCGCCAGCTCCTCGTTGTAGCTGCCCATCGCCGCCAGGAGCTTCTCGCTGGGGATCTCTCCGGGCTCCTGGTCCCCTTTCACCATCATCATGACCCGCATGTCTGCCTCCTTTTGGTTCGGGCCCATCCCACGCGCTCCATCCCACGGGCGACCCCGACTCAAACAAGGCGCCGTGCGGGAAGCTGCGGGCGCGGCGAGCCCGAACGACTGGAACGCTCGCCCAGGTGCCGAGCGCAGGACCGGTTGATTCGGGTTCGGACACGTCGGCGAGCGGGCACTACTCGAGCCCCTCGCGCTCGGTCAGAACGTTTCTCGATTCACTCGCGCGGGCCCGGATGGATCGGCTCTCGTGGTCGACCTAGTCACCGGCGAGCACGCGGTAGCCGAGGTAGACGATCCCGCTCGCGAAGCGGAGCTCGTCGGTCAGCTCGAGGTCGATGCGCAGGCCGTCCGGCAGCGCGCGCTTGCCGCCCCCGACGGCGACCGGAGACAGGGTCAGCTGAAGCTCGTCGACGAGGCCGGCGCGAAGCGCGTGAGCTGCGAGCTCGGGGCCGGCGATCGAGAGGTCGGCCGCTGAGCTCGCCTTCAGCTCACGGACCGCCTCGGGGTCGAACGCGCGCTCCAGCCGGGTTCTCGCGGTCGTCACCTCCTCGAGCGTGCGCGAGTAGACGACCTTCTCCGCCGCCCGCCAGATGCTGGCGAAGTCACGGACCGCGGGAGATACCTCCACGCCCTGCTCGGCGTACACGCTCTCGAACACCTCGTCGGACTCAAAGACCGACATCACCTCGTAGATCCTGCGCCCGTAGAGGTAGGTGCCGACCGGCCGCTGCAGGTCGTTGATGAACGCGTGGAACTCGTCGTCCGGCTCGATCCAGTCGAAGTTGCCCTC
>DASUTZ010000161.1:0-3165 GCA_036374295.1 Actinomycetota bacterium | reverse complement strand
GGGTTCGAGCCGACGGCTCGGAACTCGAAGCCCTTGGTGGTCCGGAAGAGCAGCCACCAGACGCCCCAGGCCGCCAGCAGGGCCAGGATGATGCCGAAGTGGACGCGGAGGAAGGAGCCCGTGATGCCCGGCAGCTCCGATCCCGGCGCGACCACCTTGCTGATCGGATCGGGGCGATCGGGGCGCTGGAAGGCGGTCGTCCCCAACAGGAAGTCGAGCGTCCGCAGGGCGATGAAGTTCAGCATGATGGTCGTGATGACCTCGTGGGCGCCCGTGCGCGCCTTGAGGATCCCGGGTATCGCCCCCCAGAGCGCCCCGCCCAGGAACCCGGCGGCCACCGCCACGATGACGTGGATCCCGACGGGGAGGCCCGTGAACGTGAAGCCCACGAACGCGGCGGTGATCGCCCCCGCGTTCATCTGGCCCTCGGCGCCGATGTTGAACAGCCCCGCCCGGAACCCCAAGGCCACCGACAGGCCCGCGAAGATCAGCGGGGTCGCGGCGACGATCGTCTCCGACAGCGGCCGGAACGCGACCTGGATCTCTTCGAGGTCCCCGGAGGCGAGCGCCTCCACGATCCCGATCGGGCTGCCCAGCGAGCCCGTGAACAGGGCCTGGTAGGCCTCGAGCACGACCTGCCCCGAGACTTTCAGCGCGTAGATCGGGCTGCGGACGAAGCTGGCCCACGCCCGGAGAGCCTCCTGGTCCGTGAAGACCATCAGCAGTCCCCCGAGGATGAGCGCGGTGATGAAGGCCAGCACGGGGACGACCAGCGAGCGGAGGGCGCCGCCGGCCCGCGGCGCCTCAAAGCTCGTCTCGCCCGGAGCGGGGCCGGCGGCGCCCTCCGAGCGGTCCTCGGGCGCTTCGATCGTTCCGGGGCCCGCCCCCTGCTCCTCGGTCGCCTCGGGCCGTTCCTCGTCCGTCATGACCCCTCCACCTGCCCGGCGGTCGCGCCGGCCATCATCAGCCCGATCTCCTCCCGGCCGATCGTCTTCGGGTCCACGAGCCCCACGATGCGCCCCCTGTAGATCACGGCCACACGGTCGGCGACGGAGAGCACCTCGTCCAGCTCGCTGGAGACGAGCAGCACGGCCGTCCCCCCGTCGCGGGCGGCGATCACCTGCTCGTGGATGTACGCCATGGATCCCACGTCGAGCCCCCGCGTGGGCTGAGAGGCAACGAGGAGGGCGATCTCGCGGGAGAGCTCGCGGGCCACGATCACCTTCTGCTGGTTGCCACCCGACAGGTTCGAGACGGGCTGGTCCACGGACGGCGTGCGGATGTCGTATGCCTCACGCCGCTGCTCCGCCGCCCGGTGGATCGCCTCGTCGTTCCGGATCCATCCCCGGGCGAAAGGCCGCTGGTAGTACTGGTCGAGGATGAGGTTGTCGGCCACGGGGAAGTCCGCGACGAGCCCGTCGCTGATCCGGTCCTCGGGGATGTGCCCCACACCGGCCAGGAAGACGTCCCGGGGGCTGGCCCGCGTCAGGTCCTTCCCACCTATCATCACGCGTCCCGCGTCCACCGGCCTGAGCCCGGTGATGGCCTCGACCAGCTCGGTCTGCCCGTTGCCCTGAACCCCGGCCACGCCCAGCACCTCGCCCTTCCGGACCTCGAACGAGATGCCGTTGACCGCGACCTGTCCCCGGTCGTCCAGGGCCGTCAGGTCCTCCACCTGCAGGACCGGGTCCCCCGGCTGCGCCAACTCCTTCTCGACCTCGAGGCGCACGTCGCGCCCCACCATCATCGAGGCGAGCTTCGACTCGTCGGCCTCCTTGGGCCTGGTCGCCCCCGCCACCCGTCCCCGCCGGAGCACCGTGATGCGGTCGGAGACCGCCAGGACCTCCTTCAGCTTGTGGGTGATGAAGATGATCCCCACGCCCGACTCCCGCAGGGTCCTCATCACCCGGAAGAGCTCCTCGGTCTCCTGGGGTGTGAGCACGGCCGTGGGCTCGTCGAGGATCAGCACCTCGGCCTCACGGTAGAGCGCCTTGACGATCTCCACGCGCTGCTGGGCCCCGACGGAGAGATCCTCGATGCGGGCATCAGGATCCACCTCGAGGCTATAGCGACCGGAGATCTCCTCGACGCGACGACGAGCCTCGCGCGTGTCGAGGAGACCGACGGCCCCGGTCTCCTCCACGCCCAGCATCACGTTCTCGGTCACGGTGAAGACCGGGATCAGCATGAAGTGCTGGTGGACCATCCCGATGCCCGCGGCGATCGCGTCCCGCGGGGTCTCGAAGCGGACGGGCTCGTCGTCGATCAGGATCTCCCCCTCGTCGGCGTGGTAGAGCCCGAAGAGGACGTTCATGAGGGTGGTCTTGCCCGCGCCGTTCTCGCCGAGGAGGGCGTGGATCTCCCCGCCCGAGACATCGAGATCGATCCGGTCGTTGGCCAGCACCCCGGGGAATCGCTTGGTGATCCCCCGAAGCTCCAGCCTCATGCCCTCCCCCTCGGAACGGCGAAGGGGGGCGGCGGGTTCGCCGTCGCCCCCCTCGCCATCATGGTTCGCTACAGGTAGTCGACGCCGTTCACCGAGATCGAACCGTCGATGATGCCGGCCCTGATCTCCTCCAGGGCCGCCACCACGTCCTCGGAGATCTCGCCCTCGTACTCGTGGAACGGGGCCAGGCCCACACCCTCGTCCGAGAGCGTCCCGACGTAGAGACCACCCTCGAACGAGCCATCCACCACGGACTGAACCGCGTTGAACACCGCCACGTCCATGTTCTTCATGACGCTGGTCAGCACGATCGGACAGGCTTCCTCGGCGCTGACGCACCAGTCGGTGTCGACCCCGATCATCACGTCCTCCTGACCGGAGTCCTCGACCGCCGCGGCGGTGCCGAGGCCGACGGGTCCGGCGACCGGCAGGATGACGTCGGCGCCCTCGGAGATCAGGTCCTCGGTTACGCGGCGACCATTGTCCTGGTTCTCGAAGTCGCCGGTGAAGAGGCCGTCCTCGGCCTCCGGGTCCCAGCCGAGCACCTCGACGTTCGTGCCGTTCTCCTGGTTGTAGTACATCGCCCCGGCGAAGAACCCGTCCATGAAGTCGGTGACGGGCGGGCCGATGTTGATCCCGCCGTAGGTGCCCATCGTGCCCGTCTTGGTCCACGAGGCCGCGGCGTAGCCGGCCATGAACGCCGCCTCCTTCGTGGAGAA
>DASUTZ010000160.1:0-2182 GCA_036374295.1 Actinomycetota bacterium | reverse complement strand
GGGGCTCGAGGAGAACAACCCGATGCTGGGCCTGAGGGGATGCCGCCTGGGGATCCTCTACCCGGACATCTACCGGGCGCAGGTCCGCGCCATCCTGGAGGCGGCCGTCAACCGCAAGAAGCGGGGCGGGGATCCCAAGGTCGAGATCATGGTGCCGCTCGTCGCCACGAAGGAGGAGCTCGATACGGTGGAGGCCATGATCCGCGAGGAGGCCGACGGGGTCCTGAGCAGGAAGGGCGTCGAGCTCGAGTACCTCGTGGGGACGATGATTGAGCTGCCGCGGGCGGCGATGGCTGCAGGAGAGATCGCCGAGTCGGCGGAGTTCTTCAGCTTCGGCACCAACGACCTCACGCAGACGACGTACGGCTTTTCTCGGGACGACGTCGAGGGGAAGTTCCTCGCCCGCTACCTCGAGGACAAGATCATGCTCGCCAACCCGTTCGAGTCCCTGGACGTGAGCGGGGTGGGCGAGCTGGTGGACATCGCGTGCCAGCGCGGTCGCAAGACCCGCGAGGACCTCAAGCTGGGGATCTGCGGCGAGCACGGAGGGGATCCCGACTCGGTGCACTTCTTCCACAGGGTGGGGCTGGACTACGTGTCGTGCTCGCCGTACCGGGTTCCGATCGCGCGTCTGGCGGCGGCTCAGGCGGTGCTCGGGGAACAGGAGCAAGCCTCCAAGTAGCTCGCTCCGCCCACCCGGTCGAGGTTTTTCCGGCCGGGGGGTTGTCATTCTTTCATCGGAGGCGTAATATCCGCGAGCCTCCCACAGCCGACTGGGAGCCGTCGGCCCGGTACTGCGGGCACTTGGGCCGACACCGACACGATGGGCGGGGGCCACCCCGCCCATCGGTCTTTCCGACGTCGGACGATCCCTCCGAATCCCCCGGCCGGGGGATGCCTCGCCTCACGGCTCGGTTTATCCTTTCGTCCGTTCCGTGACGATGCGCCGGTTCCCTCTCCCGCCGGCCTGAGACAGGGAGGTGAGGAGCCAGTGTCCTTTTCCTTTCGCCGCGCGCCCCTCCTGGCGCTCGCGGTCGCCTTCGTCGTGGGGGGTCTCGGTGGGCCCGCGGCGGCCTGGCACTACGGCCAGCGGGGCTGGCGTGACTGGCACGCGAACTACCCCAGGCGACCCAGCGGCTACGCCGCGATCGTGAACCGGTTCGGCCAGCCCTGCAGCAACGCCGCCTCGAAGATCTCGATGCAGTGGAGGGCGGCCGACAACGGCGTCTACTACACGGTCCGCTTCCACAGGAAGCTGGGCGGCATGAAGACCGAGATGGTCGCCGACAAGGGTGGCGTGTCCACGAACCTCGACAACGACGTCCACGGCCACATCCGGAACGAGCACCTGGGGAAGCACACGAAGAGCGGCATCTGGGGCTACAACTGCCGCCTGATCGCCGGGTCGAGCTCCTACAGCACCCACGCCTGGGGCATCGCCGTAGACGTCTCATCCGCCTACGACGTGAACGGCCTCTGCGGGAGCGTCGAGAACAAGTACCACGCCCAGATCTGGAAGGACCATCGCTGGAGGTGGGGGAAGGCTTGGTGCGACCCCATGCACTTCCAGTACGCGAGCGACTACTGAGGAGGGGACGATGATGCGCACTCGCTTGATGGCGGTGACGGTGGTCGCGCTCGCTGCGGCCGTGGCCGCCGGCATGCTGGCCCACGCGGGGGAGGGGGCGGGGACGAGGCGCCGGCCGCCGGCCGCGACGGACGCCGCCGTGCCGGCGGTCCCCCGCCACCTGGGGGCGGGGGAGGAGCTCTTCCTGGTGGTGGGCGGGGTCTTCCCGAAGCGGGCCGACGCGCTGGCGGCGGCCCGACCGTTCGGGGAGCTGCAGGGCTACTACGTGGCGCCCGTGGCGCAGTTCGAGGGGCTGGCGGGGCATCTCGGGGCGGCGATCTCCGACCACGTACTGGTCTCGGCCTTCCGGACGGAGGAGGGGGCTCGCGAGTTCGTCGAGCTGGCCACGGCGGCGGGCGAGGCGGCGCTGCTCACGCCGCTGATGACGAACCGGGGCTTCGTATACGTGGGGCTGGGCCAGGAGGCCGATCCGGGGGGCGGCGGCCCGCTCCAGCGGCCCCTCGACGAGGGGTCCGGCTCGTGAGGAGGGCGCTCGCCTGCCTGGCGGCGGCGGCGGTCCTCGGAGCCTCGTGCTCCGGGGACCGCCCCGTTCCC
>DASUTZ010000159.1:0-15794 GCA_036374295.1 Actinomycetota bacterium | reverse complement strand
CCTGGCCGCCCTCGTCCCGGCCTTCGCCGTGGGGTTCGACCTGGTCGAGGGGGGCGACGCGCCGGCGCTCGCGCGCTGGGCGGGAGTGGCGCTCGCGGCGTGCGCGGCCGTGGGCGCCATCTGGGGTGCGCTGGACCGCCTGGGACCTCGCCTGCGGCTCCGGGCGTTGGTGCCGGCGCTGCTGGCAGCATCCGCGGCCGCCGTCGTGCTCGTCTCGGCGGGCCGATGACGCAGGCCCTGGTCCCCGCGGCGATCCTGGGGCCCGCGGCCGCCGCCCTCGTCTGGCTCGCGCTCGTCAGGTGGATTTGGCCTCGTCGTCTCGTGGCCGGGGCGGTCTGGATCGCGTCGCAGGCCGCCGCCTGGGCGGTGTTCTGGGAGGTGTTCGGCGGGGAGCAGCTCGGGTGGATGGGCCTGGGGCCGGACCTCCTGCGGGCGACCCTGGCGGCGGTGACCGGGGCCGCGGTGATGCTCGTGCTCCCCCGGATCGAGGCCCTGGCGCCGAGGGCCTCGTCCGCCGGGATGGCCGCGGCCGGCGTGGGGCTGGCGGCGGTGGTCGCGGCCGCCTACTCCTCGAGCCTGGTGTCGCTGGCCGTGCTGGCGCCGCTGCCCACGATCGCGGTCGGCCTGGCTGGCGCGGTGGGCGATCGGCCCCGGGGGGCTCCCGGCCTCCTGGGTCTCGCCGCGGCGGACGCGGCCGTCGTGGGCGGGCTCCTGATCGTGCTCGAACGGTCCGGCACGACCGGGCTGGAGGCCGTGGGCTCCCTGGATCTCGGGGTCGCGCTCGTGCTTCTGGGGGCGGCCGTCAAGCTGGGGGCGCTGCCCCACGTGGGAACGTGGAAGGCTTCAGTCGGCGAGGGGATCGTGTCACCGCTGGCGGTTGTCCTGCGCGGCCAGGGGGCGGTGCTGGCGGCCGTCGCCGCCTTCACGCTCGCGCGGGTCTCGCCGTCGGCGCCACTGGCCGCCGTCTCGGCTGCGCTGGCCGTGCTCGCGGGCCTGGCCGGGCTCGCCGCCCGGTCCCCGGAAGGCTCGCTGGCGGCGGTGGGCGGCGCGGGCGCCGCCGCTGCGCTCGTGGCCCTCGGCCTGGGCGGGGGCGTCGGCGCCCGCGCCGCCCTCGTCCTGCTCCCGCCATTCGTGCTCGCCGCGGGCGTCGTCGCATCCTCCGGGTGGCCGGGCTTGAGCGACGTCCCAGGTTTCCGAGACCCGCGCGAGCGGCGGCGCGCCTGGCGGTGGGTCGCGGCCCTGGCTCTCGCGATCGGGGCCGCCTCGCTGGTAGGCCTCCCGACCGCCGGGGGCTTCCCCGGGACCTGGCTCGTCCTGTCGCTGGCCTCGGCCCGGGCGGTCTCGGAGCCGTGGCACCTGGCGCTGGCCCTGGGCCTGGTCTCCGGGCTGGCCCTCGCAGGCGTCGGGGCGATCGCGGCGCTCCGATCGGCGGGGGCCCGCCCCCTCCCGGCCGTGCTCTCGCTCCTGGGAGGGCTGGCCCTCCTCTACGCAGGGGCCCAGCCGCTGCGGCTCGGGCTCGGCTGGCTCCTCCGCGTCGAGCGCGAGCTGGGGCTCGGGGAGGTGCTGCCTTCGGCCGGCGCTCCGGCTCTGCCGGCGATCGGCGGGGTGAACCTGGTCTGGGTCGTGGCCCCGGCCCTTCTGATCGTGGCCGCGGGGCTCGTGCTCGGCCGCGGGGGGACGAACCCCGCGGCCGAGCACGAGTCCCTCCTGGCGCTCTCTCCTCCGGCGCCTCCCCGGTTCGCCCGTCGGGCCACCGGGCTGGCCCGCCGTCTCCGCTTGGGGCGCACGCTCGCCGCCCTCCTGGAGGGGGCGGCCGTGGCCGGCGCCGCCTGGATCGTGCTCCGCGGCATCGACCTTGGGTTCCTGTGACGACCTGAGGTCGAAATCCGAGCTCGATGGGTAGACTCGACTCCGATGGCCATCCGAACGATCCCGAGGAAGCCTTCGAGGAAGCACGCCCCGCGGAAGGGCGCGTCCTCTCGATCGCTGAAGCGCGGGTCCAAGCGCCAGCGTCAGCGCCGTCGAGGCCCCGTGCGCCGCTGGATCCGTAAGTGGTGGTGGCTCTGGGCGCCGCCGCTCGTGCTGGGCCTGGTCGGCGTCGGGGCGCTCGTCTACCTCTACGTCACGATCCCCCTGCCGCCAGAGCGCGTGCTGGCCCAGACCACGTTCCTGTTCGACCGTGAGGGGAACCGGCTCACCACCCTGGATGGACCGGAGGACCGCTCCATCGTCGAGCTGGACCGCGTGCCCCAGCACGTGCGGCAGGCCGTGCTGGCCGCGGAGGACTCCCGCTTCTACGACCATCCCGGGATCTCGGTGGTGGACATCATCCGCGCGGGATGGGTGGACCTCACCGGCGGGAGGACCACGGGGGCCTCCACCGTCACGCAGCAGCTCGTCCGCAACGTGTTCCCTCAGGTGGGGACCGAGCGGACGATCACGCGGAAGGTGAAGGAGGCGATCCTCGCCCTCAAGCTTGAGCGGGAGCTCGAGAAGAACGAGATCCTCGAGCGCTACCTCAACACGATCTACCTGGGGGACGGCACCTATGGGTTCCAGGCCGCTTCGCGCCACTACTTCGGGAAGCCGGTGGCGGGCATCAACGTGCTGCAGGCGGCGACGCTGGCCGGCATGATCGCCCGCCCCGAGGGCTTCAACCCCAGGGTCAACCCCGGCAACGCGATGGTCCGAAGGAACTTCGTCCTGGACCGGATGGCGGAGCTGGGCTCCATCCCCCGGACCCGCGCCGAGAAGCTGAAGCAGCGGCCGGTCAGGACCAGGAAGCTCGAGGAGGGGTTCGCCGACAGCCCCGCCGCCTGGTTCATCGACTACGCGCGGCAGTGGCTGACGAACCAGCGGCTCTCCCCGCTGGAGAGCCCGAGGGAGCAGACCTACCAGGGCGGGCTGCGGATCAGGTCCACGATCGACATGCAGTGGCAGCAGGCCGCGATCAACGCGATCAGGAACCGCTACTCGTACGACGGCGCCCCCGACGTCGCGCTGGTGGCGATCGATCCCCACAACGGCGAGATCCGGGCCGTGGCCTCGAGCGACGACTACTCGGCCGACCCCGAGGAGCGAGTGTTCCACCCCGCGACGTTCGGCTGCAGCATCTCCCGCGGCTGCGGCTGGAAGGTGGACGCGAACGGGGACGGCCAGAAGGAGCGGCAGTCGGCGACCGGCCGCCAGACGGGATCGGCGTTCAAGATGTTCACGGTCGGGACGGCCGTGGAGCGGGGCGTGAGCCTCCAGACGACGTTCTCGGGTGCGAGCCCGATCCGGCTGGACGAGCCGCCCTGCGGCTCGGAGGCCGATCCCTGGGAGCCCGAGAATTTCGGCGGGTCGAGCTACGGGGCGATGAACCTCTACGGCGCCACGGCGTCCTCGGTGAACACGATCTTCGCCCAGCTCATCTCCCACGTGGGCCCCGACAACGTGGCGGAGTTCGCTCACCGCATGGGGATCAAGAGCAAGATCCCCGAGTACTGCTCCATCACTCTCGGCGCCGTCGAGGTCAACGTCATGGAGATGACCTCCGCCTTCGCCACGCTGGCGAACGGCGGTGTTCGCCACGAGCCCTCGCCCGTCCAGGCGATCCGCTCCCCGGGGGGCGAGGTCCTTTGGAGGAACCGCGGTAAGGGCGAGCGGGTGATGGACGAGAACGACGCCTGGCAGACGGTTGACGCCCTCGAGGGCGTGATGAACGGAACCGCCGCGGGCGCCGGCTTCGGCGTCCCCGCCTTCGGGAAGACCGGGTCCGAGGACGACGCCACGGACGGGTGGTTCTGCGGCTCGACGAGCGAGCTGACCGCCTGCGTGTGGGTCGGGCACCACGAGGGCCAGATCCCGATCCCCGGTCTGACGGGTGGGGGCTGGGCCGCCCCGGTGTGGCACGACTTCATGGTGGCCGCGCACGCGAACCTCGAGGCGGAGCCCTTCCCCACGCCGGAGCTCACCGGTGAGATCGTGCAGCCCGAGGTTCCCCTCCCGGCGGCGACGCCTTCGCCGTCGCCGGAGCCCGAGGAGGAAGAGGAGCCGGAGGCCGAGCCGACGAAGTCGCCGAAGCCCCCGCCCTCCCCGGAGCCCGAGCCGACCGAGCCTCCGTCGCCTTCGCCCTCGCCCACCCAGGCGACGAACCCCGGGGGTGCGGGCCGGTCGGGCGACCCTCCGGACCCCTAGTCGATGAGCTGCCGGCGCATCGCCTCGGCCACCGCCGCCGTCCTGTCCGGGGCTCCGAGCTTTTGGTAGATGTGCTCCAGGTGGGTCTTCACCGTGTCGGGTGAGATGAACAGCCGCTCCGCGATCTTGCGGTTGGTGTGACCCATCGCCAGGAGACGGAGGACCTCGAGCTCCCGCTTCGTCAGGTCGCCCAAGCCGCCGGCGCGTCCGGTTTCCCCGTCGAGCCTCTCGGCGACCGCCCCCACCGCGTCGGGGTCGATGACCATGTTCCCGCCGGCCACGAGGCGCACCGTGTTGACGAGGTGCTCCGCGTCGCGAGCCTTCAGGACGTAGCCTCGCGCGCCGGCCTTGACCGCCTCGAGGACGACCCGCTCCTCCTCATGCCCCGTGAGGATCACCACGCCGGTGTCGGGGCTCGATTCGCGGATCCGCTTGGTGGCCTCGATCCCGTCGAGGTCGTCCATGCGCACGTCGAGCACGACCACGTCCGGCTGCAGCTCTCCCACGACCTCGACGGCCTCCACGCCGCCCGAGGCCTCACCCACGACGGTGATGTCCTCCGCGGTCTCGAGGTAGCGGCGCAGGCCCTGTCTGACGAGCTGATGATCGTCAGCGATCACGACGGTGACGGGCACGCGTCCTTCCCCCCGACTGTTCGGCTGCGCGTATCGTAGCGACCTCCCGGGCCGCGGGGAAATCAGAAGATGAAGTACCAGGCGGCGAAGAGGACGGTCATGACTCCCAGCCCGAGCGAGAACGTCACGAGCACGGCCTCGTGCACCCCTCGACGTCGCTCGGCCCAGACGGCCGACGCCCATACCAGGGGGAAGATCACGAGCAGGAACCGCGGCATCGAGAGGAACGGGCGCGGCAGGAAGGTGAACGAGAGCGGCACGAGGAGGCTGCTCCAGGTGTAGACGGCGAAGGAAAGGCGGGTCCGGACCGCCACCCAGCCCGCGGCGACCAGGGCGGGGATCACCAAGAGCCAGTCCAGGAGGTGGTACCCGCCCGGGTAGACGCCGATCCAGCGGAACGCCTCGCGGGTCCCCAGCCACAGCGACTCGAGCGGGAAGACGCGCTGGCGCTCCCAGTTCACCTGCTGGGTGAGCGGGGCCCACCAGTCGCCCACCTTCAGCTTCCAGAAGAGGAGGTAGGCCCCGACCGTGAGCCCGATCGCCGCGGCCGCCGCGATCCCCCCGAGGAGCGGCACCCTCGACCGACCCGCCCGCCACTGCTGGTACCCCTCGATGAGGAGGGGGAGCGCCAGCAGGACGCCGACGTTGCGCGTCGCGGCCGCGGCGGCGCCGGCGAGGCCGGCGACCGCCCAGCGGCCGCGACGCGCCCCCCAGAACGCCAGCAGGGCGAAGAGGAGGAACGGCGACTCCGAGTACGGCGCGAGGAAGAAGAACGCGGTGGGGAACACGGCGAGGTAGAGCACCGACCGCCGGGCCACGCGCTCGCCCCACTCGGCGCTCGTCAGGAAGTAGAGGACGATCAGCGCCCCGGCGAAGGCCAGGTTCGAGACGAGCAGGCCAGCCGCCAGCGGACGGTCCCCCAGGAGGAACGAGACGCCGCGGATCAGCAGGGGGTAGCCGGGGAAGAACACCGCGCTGCCGTCCCCGTCGAAGTAGCCCTGGTCGGCGATCCGCAGGAACCACAGCGCGTCGAACCGCTCCCAGGAAGTGACGAGGTTGTGCCAGCCGCCGACGATCGGGGAGCCCTCCCACCCCTGGGGGCCGACCGGCTCCTGCGAGGGGAGGAGCGCCGTGCCGGCGAGCGCCACGATCGAGAGCGCCATCCGGACGCCCAGGAACGCGAGCAGGCTGTAGCGGAGCCCGCGGCGGACGCGATCCTGCTCGGCGGCCGGGTCGGGCTCGGCCCCGGTGGCGGCGGCCTGGTCCTCGGTCCTCACGTCGCGGCCTCCTGGAGACGGCGCTCGGGCTCGGGCTGGGGCGTCGGGCGGCGCACCCACAGGACGAGGGCCCAGACCAGCACGGCCGCCCGGACCAGGATCGCCGCCTCGAACGCCCAGAAGGGTACCCCGCTCTCCTGCCCCGCCATCTCGGCGAACCAGCGGAAGCGCGTGACGAAGACCGCGACCTCTGCCGCAGAGAACGCCAGGAAGGTCGGGAGATGGGGCAGGGCTAGCGCGAACCATGGGAGCAGCCACAGGCTGAACTGGGGCGAATAGACCTTGCCGGTGATCAGGAAGGCGACCAGCAGCGGGAACCCGAAGGTCCAGGCGGGGAAGCCGGGCCGCGTCCGGGATGCCGCGAGCCAGAGCCCGGCTGCGAGCGCCCCGAATGCGAGGCCGGAGAGGAGGTTCACGGCCTCGGTGGACCCGGGCCAGCTCAGGTGCCGCTGCGTCACGTGCCAGAGCGAGTCCCAGTCGGCGGGCCGCTCCGCGCTGAAACGGAAGAAGATCGACCAGCGCTCAGGAGCCAGGAGGGCGAAGGGGAGGTTGATCGCGACCCACGCGCCGGCGGCCGCCCCCGTCAGCGCCCCGGCCCGATCCGCCCGCCGCTCTCCGAGCCGGTGGAGGGCGAACGGGATCACGAGGAGAGCGGGGTACAGCTTGGCGGCCGCCCCCACGCCGAGGGCCAGTCCCGCGAGGCCGTCGCGGCGGCGAAGGAAGGCCCACGTGCCCAGGGTCGCCGCCGCGACGGCCACCAGGTCCCAGTTGACGAAGGCGTAGATCAGCAGCGTGGGGGCGGCCGCGAACAAGAGCGCCCGTCGCCCGGCGATCCTCGCCAGCGCCGCGGCTGCCATAAGCCCCAGCGCCGCCAGCATCAGCGCGTTCCACACGAAGAACGACGACGGGGAGTCCGCGGGGACCCCCGCCAGCGCCATCGCCATCCCGGTCAGGACCGGGTACTCGTTGTCGGCCTCGAGGTACGGGACCGCCCCCTCGTCCAGCCGCTCGGTGTGGAAGAGCGGCACGATGTCCGAGTAGCAGAGCAGGGTGTACTGCCTCCCGTCCCACGGCCCCAGGCACGGGGCCTTCTGCAGGAACCCGAGGGTCAGGGTGAGGAGCGTAACCCCGAGGACGATCGAGAGCGTCCGGTCGCGGCCCATCACCCGCCTAGTATCGGCGACCGGACCGACCTCCCGGGTACACTTCCGGCATGTCGACGAGGGGGAGGCTCGTGCTGGTCCTCGTCGCCCTCCTCCCGATCATGCTGACGACGGGCGTGGTCTCGGGCTGGATCGGTCCCCTCGGCAAGAGCTACCACTTCCCCCGGGTCCTGATCGGCGCCACGATCGAGCCCGACGGCACGCTGGCGCTCCGCGAGCGCCGCACCTACGACTTCCGGGGCTCGTTCTCCTCGGCCTTCTTCACGATCGATCCCACCCACGCGCCCACGGCGAACATCCGGGACTTCACCGTGCGCGAGGGGGGCCGCGTGATCGAGCATCAGGAGGGCGTCTCCGACCGGGGCGGGTTCCAGGCCACCTGGTTCTACTCGGCCCAGGACGAGCGCCGGACCTTCACGATCTCCTACCGGGTCCGCTGCGCGGTGGACGTCTACGACGATGCGGCCCACCTCAACTGGCAGTTCATCGGCAGGGACTGGACCGAGCCCACCGATCTGGCCCGGATCACGGTCCACGTGCCGGATCCCGCACGACGCCCGGCCCCGCGCCAGGGCGTGTGCCCCCTCCCGGAGTCGGCGGCCCAGCCGGCCGCCACCCGGACCAGGCCCCTCCGCGACGGAGAGGTTCGCGCCTGGGGGCACGGCCCGCTGGCCGGCACCGTCCGGTTCGAGGACCCAGGCACCGTCGAGCTCGAGGTTCGCGATCTGCGGCCGGCGACCTTCGTGGAGGGCTCGATCCTGTTCCCGCTCGATTCCGTCCCCACGGCCGCCGCGATCCCCGGCGGCCCCGGCACCGACCGCATCGTGGCCCAGGAGCGGCTGGACGCCGAGGACGCCAACGCCCTCCGCGGGCGCCACCGCTTCATGAGCGGCCTCACCACCGTGCTGCTGTACCTCGTGCCCGCCCTAATGCTCCTCCTCGTCATCGTGGCCTTCCGGCGCGACCGGGTGCCGGACGTCCCCCCGACGCTCCAGGAGCCTCCCGAGGACGTCCACCCCGTCAAGCTGACCCTGACCTGGAACACCTTCCACAAGCGGCTCGGGGCTCGCGACGCCTACCGGGCGCAGTTCCTCCACCTGGTGCATGAGGGCGCGATCCGCCTCGACGCCGAAGGCATGGTCACCGACCCGAAGGAGATCCACATCCGCCGGGGCCGGATGCCCGAGGACCCGATGGACCGGGCCTTCGTGTACTTCCTCTTTGCGGAGGGCGAGGAGCCGAGGCTCTCGCGGCTCCGGTCGAGGGGGAAGCGGAAGGAGCTGCTCGGCGACTGGTGGGAGAAGGTGGGAGCGGAGACAAAGCGGACGGTGACGGCCATCTCGAAGGCCAGGGGCCGCGCCGAGTCTCGGGCCATGGCGGCGCTGGCCATCGCGGCCTCCGTGTTCGGGTTCTGGGCGTGGACGGGTTTCTCGGAGAGCCTCGAGCCCTTGGGGATCGTGGGCCCCCCCGCCGCCTGGCTGATCCCCATCTCCGCGATCTCGTGGGTGATCTCCAGCTCATTCCTCCGGCCCTACCCGTCCAACGCCATGCGTCGTCGCATCGCCCGATGGCAGGCCTTCCGCCGGTTCCTCAGGACCTTCTCCACGCTCGAGGACGCCCCGACGCTCGCGGTGATCGTCTGGGAGCGGTACCTCGTGTACGCCGTGGCCCTCGGGGTCGCGGACCGGGTGGAGAAGCAGGTACGCGGCCTCATACCCGAGGAGCGGATGGCCGAGCTCGCGCCGGAGGGGGTCCCCAGCACCTGGCACCACTGGAGCGGCCGGGTGACGCATCAGAGGTCGCACGTGGCCTCGGGGGCCGCGGCCACGGTGGGGTGGGCGAGCGGGTGGGGCGGCTCGTCCTCGGGGGGCGGCGGGGGCGGCGGATTCTCCGGAGGAGGTGGCGGCGGCGGTGGCGGCACCGGCGGCGGCGCGTCGTAGCCTCGCGGTCGGGGCCCTGCTGGTCCTCGCCTTCGCCATCGGCCAACCGCCCGCGGACGCGAAGTCTTATCGCTTCCCGGAGGTCCGGATCGAAGCCTCGGTCCTCCACGACGGCACGATCGAGCTTCAGGAGCGCCGCACCTTCGAGTTCGACGGGTCTTTCTCCACCGGCTTCTTCACCGTCGAGCCGGCGGGGACCCCCTACGCCAGGGCCGAGGGCTTCCGGGTCGAGGAGGACGGTGTGGAGATCCCCACCACGGTGACCACCGGTGCCGGCGGGTCCCTCCGTGCGGAGTGGTCCTTCCGCGCCGAGGACGAGCGCCGCACCTTCGACATCTCCTACCGGATACGGTGTGCCGTCCTCGTCTACGACGACGCGGCGCACCTCCTCTGGCAGTTCGTCGGGACGGGATGGGAGGTCCCGACCGACCACGTCCTGGTCCGGGTGCGCCTGCCCGGGCGGGCCACCGCGGCCCCCGAGCGTCCCGTCGGCTGCCCCGAGGCCGTTCCCGAGGCGCCCGCCACCGCCCCCCTCGAGCGCGGCGACGTTCGGGCCTGGGGCCACGGTCCGCTCGGAGGCGACGTCCGCCTTCCCGATCCCCAGACGGTCGAGCTCGAGATCCGGGACCTCGAGCCCTTCACGTTCGTGGAGGGGTCGATCCTGATGCCCTCCGAGGTCGTGCCGGCCGCTCCCTCGTATCCCGGCGGGCCCGGGCGGGGGCGCATCCTCGCGGAGGAGCGTCGTCTGGCCCGGGAGGCCAACGAGCTGCGGGAGCGACGCTCGCGGGACCGGTCGATCTCCTTCGGGATGCTGGCCGGGGTCCCGCTCGCGTTCCTCGCCCTCGTCCTGATCTCGAAGGCGCGGGACCGGGTTCCGGGGGTGCCCCAGCACCTCGAGGAGCCGCCCGAGGACCTCCATCCCGTCGAGCTGGCCACGCTCTGGGACGCCGCCGCCGGCCGGTACGTCTCGCGCAACACCTATCGAACCCAGCTCCTCCACCTGGCCCGGGCCGGGGCCATCGAGCTCGAGGCGGTGGGACGCGTCACCGATCCCGACGACATCGTCGTGCGCCTCAAGGAGCGACCGTCCTCGGGCATGGACGAGAAGTTCACGAGCTTCCTCTTCCCGGACTCCGAGCGGACCGTGAAGCTCGGCGACCTCGAGGCCCGAGGCAAGCGCCGCAAGCGGATCGCCGCCTGGAAGGACGCCGTGACGGGGAAGACGAGCGCGATGGTGGATCGGGTCCGCAAGGAAGGGCCCCGGTGGGAGTCGATCCTGATGCTCGTGGTCGTCGGCATCGGGATCTGGTGGTGGACGAAGGCGGATCTGGCCGGATGGACGGGTCTCGCCGTGGCAGGGCTCGCGGTGCTGGGATGGCTCGTGGCGCTCCGGTTCATGACGCCGCGGCTCCCCCCCGACCTCCGGGAGCGGGTGGCCCGGTGGGGGGCGTTCCGGCGCTTCCTCCGGGAGTTCTCCTCTCTCCCCGAGGCCCCCGCGCTGGCCGTGGTGATCTGGGAGCGGTACCTCGTCTACGCCAGCGCCCTCGGGGTGGCCGACGAGGTGGAGCGACAGGTCGCCGACCTGGTGCCGCCAGAGGAGCTGCCCTCGCCGTGGGGGGGAGCGCCTCGAGGCCTGGCCGGGCTGGACCTGGTGCATTCGATGCGCGTGGCCACGCCGCTCCTGGCCCCCTCGCCCCCCTCTCCGAGAGGCGGCTCGTCGTTCTCCAGCGGGGTCGGGTCCTTCAGCTCGTCGGGTGGGTTCGGCGGCGGCTTCTCCGGAGGAGGGGGCGGGGGCGGCGGCGGAACCGGCGGCGGAGCCCGCTGAACGTGCCTACACTGATGGGCGTGCGACGCGCGTGGGTCCTGGCGATCTCGATGGCGTTGCTGACGGCGGCCTGCGCCGAACAGTCGGGGGACGCCGAATCCACTCCCACGCCGACCGAGACGCCGTCCCCCACGGTCTCTCCCATGCCCACCGCGACCTCGGACGACCTCGAGGACGCCTCGTGCGACGACCGGCAGGGAGGGGACCCGAATAACTTCCCCGACTTCGTCGAGGTGAGCATCGAGTCCGAGGGCGACACCGAGAAGGTGGAGTTCCGCTTCGAGCCCGAGGGCGATCCGAGCGACGCCCCGCAGTATTTCGTGGGGTTCACCGATCAGCTGATCACCGACGGTGAGGGTGCCCCGGTCGATGTCGCGGGCGAGGCGTTCGTGTCGATCTCGTTCATGGCGCAAGGTGTGGACCTCTCGGGCGAGGAGTTCGAGCCGATCTACACGGGGCCCACCGAGTTCACCCCCGATCTGTCGACCGTGCTCGAGGTGGAGCAGACCGGCGACTTCGAGGGCCTGGTCTCGTGGGGCATCGGGCTCTCCTCGCGGGCCTGCTTCGTAGTCGACGCCCGCCCCGATCGCATCATCCTCGAGTTCCCCGCTTCCTGACGCTCCCGGGCCCAGCCGGGGTACTCTTGTCGGGCCGTGCACTCTCACGGAAGGAGGCGCGAGCCGTGACCACGATCAACGACCTGCGGTCGTTCAAAGCCGAGGGCAGGCGCTTCGCCATGCTCACGGCCTACGATTACCCGACCGCGCGCATCCTCGACGAGGCGGGCATCCCAGTGCTCCTCGTGGGGGACTCGCTGGCCAACGTGGTGCTGGGGCATCCCACCACGCTGCCGGTGACGATGGAGGAGATGCTCCACCACACGCGGGCGGTGGCCCGCGGAGCGACGAGCGCGCTCGTGGTGGGCGATCTCCCGTTCCTCTCGTACCAGGCCTCGCACGAGGAGGCGATCCGCAACGCGGGCCGGTTCCTCAAGGAGGCCGATGCGCACGCTGTGAAGCTCGAGGGCGCCCACCCAGAGCTGATCGAGCGGATGGTGTCGGCCGGCATCCCCGTGATGGGCCACCTGGGCCTCACCCCGCAGTCCGTCCACGCGATGGGCGGCTACCGGGTGCAGGCTCGCACCGAGGAGGCCGCCGAGCGCCTCCTGGCCGATGCCGCGCAGATCGAGAAAGCGGGGGTGTTCTCGATCGTCCTGGAGGGCGTACCGTCGTCCGTGGCCAAGCGCGCGACCGAGTCGCTGGCCGTCCCCACGATCGGGATCGGCGCGGGACCGCACTGCGACGGCCAGGTGCTCGTCCTGCATGATCTCCTGGGTCTGACCTTCGGGAAGCCCGCGAAGTTCGTGAAGCGCTACGCGGACCTGGGTGGCGCCATCTCCCAAGCCGTCTCTGCCTTCAAGGGGGAGGTCGAGGGGGGAGCCTACCCGGGCCCCGAGCACTCCTACGACTGACCCGCCGCGCCGTAGGATGTCGTCATCGTGGCGTCTCGCATCCTCGTCACGGGGGCGAGCGGCACCATCGGCTCGCGGCTCGTGGAGCGTCTCCGCGGCGCCGACGTTCCCGTCCGCCTGGCCGGGCGGAGCCCGGAGGCCCTCCGCCGGCGATGGCCGCCCCTGGACGCGGTCCGCCTCGACGCCCTCGATCCCGCGACCATCCCCGCCGCGATGCGGGACGTCGACGTCCTCTACTACCTGATCCACTCGATGGGAGAGGGAGAGGCCGGGTTCGCCGAGCGCGATCGGCGGGCGGCGGCGAACGTCGCCGGGGCGGCGGCGGAGGCCGGCGTGCGGAGGATCGTCTACCTCGGAGGGCTGGGTGATCCCGTTGACAGCCTCTCCGAGCACCTCGCCAGCCGCCAGGAGGCCGGGCGCGTGCTCGCGGCCCACGGCCCGCCGGTCGTCGAGCTCCGCGCCGGGATCATCCTGGGGGCCGACAGCGCCTCGTTCCGGATGCTGTGGGACCTGGTGGACCGGCTGCCGGTCATGGTGACCCCCAGATGGGTGGACACTCGCGCGCAGCCCATCGCCATCGACGACGTCATCGGCTACCTTGACGCGGCGAGGACGGTGGAGACGGCCCAGCGCCATCTGATCGTGGAGATCGGCGGCGCCGACGTCCTCTCCTACAAGGAGATGATGCAGCGACTGGCGCGGATCAGGGGCAAGCGGAGGCGGATCGTCACCGTGCCCGTCCTCACGCCGAGGCTCTCCTCGCTGTGGTGCGCCTTCGTGACCTCGGTGCCGCTCTCGGTGGCTCGTCCTCTGATCGACGGCGTGCGCAACGAGGTGGTGGTCCGCGACGACACCGCACGTCTGCTGTTCCCCGACATCCGACCCGTCGGCTTCGAGGCCGCAGCCCGCGCGGCGATGGAGGAGATGCATCGATGAGAGCGCTGCGGTGGTGGAACGCCTCCCTGGCCGTCCTACACCTCGTCCAGGGGGCCCTGATGTGGGCGATCTCGAACGACTTCTCCCTCCCGGTGACCGTGGCCTTCCTGACCGGCGGGCCCGACGGGATCGTCTCCGAGCCGGAGACCCTGTTCACGGTGCGCATCGGGCCGCTGGTGGCCAGCTTCCTCTTCCTTTCGGGTCTGGCCCACCTCTCGCTGGCCACGTTCGCCCGCGCATGGTACGAGCGGATGCTGCATCGGGAGATCCAGCCGGCACGGTGGATCGAGTACTCCGCGTCCTCCTCGGTGATGATCGTCGTGATCGCCATGCTGACCGGGGTCTACGACGTGGCGGCGCTGCTCGCGCTCTTCGCCGTGAACGCCTGCATGATCCTCTTCGGATGGGTGACCGAAACGCGGAACGAGGGCCGGGAGCGGGTCGACTGGATGCCGTTCTGGTTCGGTGTCTTCGCTGGGGCGATCCCCTGGCTCGCGATCGGGATCTACCTGCTCGGGGCGGGAGGCGACGGCGCCGGGCCGCCCGGCTTCGTCTACGGGATCTACGTCTCGCTGTTCGTCTTCTTCAACGTGTTCGCCATCAACATGGTCCTGCAATACCGGCGCGTGGGCCGGTGGCGGGACTACCTCTACGGGGAGCGGGCCTACATGCTGCTATCGCTCTTCGCCAAGTCGGCCCTGGCGTGGCAGGTGTTCGTGGGAACGCTCCGGCCGAGCTGATCATTCGGGTCCGAGCCAGACGACAACCTCGTCGAGCGACTTCTTGGTGATGTCGGGGACCTCCGCGTCCTGGGCCGCCCGCCCCACGGGGATCACCGCGAACGGCCGCTCGTTGGGCGGGCGGCCCAGGATCTCGCCCAGGAACCCCATCGGGCTCGGCGTGTGGGTCAGCGTGGCGAGCCCGGCGTGGTGGAGCGAGGCGAGGAGGAACCCCACCGCGATCCCCACCGATTCCTTGGCGTAGTAGGGCTTGGGCTCGCCCTCCCCCTTGTGCACCTCGAACACCACGATGAGGCACGGAGCGTCCTCGAGGTGCGGCTTCCTCCAGTCGGTCCCCAGCGGGGCGAGGGCCTCGAGCCATTCCGCGGGCGCTCGGCCTTCGTAGAAGTCCCGCTCCTCCTTCTCGGCCCCGTCCCGGATCCTCCGTTTGAGCGCGGGGTCGGTGACGACGACGAACCGCCAGGGCTGGACGTTCGCCCCCGAGGGGGCGGAGGCGGCGGCGGCGATCGCCAGCCGGATCAGCTCTGGATCGATGGGGTCGGGCGCGAAGTGGCGGATCGAGCGCCTGGAGGACATCGTCTCGAGGAACCGTCGGGCGGCGGCGAGGCCATCCTCGGGTGTCAGCTCCCGGCGGGGGGCCGGGATGGTCCGGTGGCGAGGGTCGCACGTCATGTCCGGTTTCCTACCATGCTTCCCGGGGGGCGGGAAGCCCTCGTTCGTGTCAGACCCCCTCGCTATAGTGCCGGACGAGACATCGCCGTGGCCGGTGCTAGACTGCGTGGGACCCCACTCCTGCTCCCCCGGGGGGCCGCATGAGTCCAGAGGAGGTGGCATTGCGAACGTACGAGGTCATGGTCATCGTCGACGAGTCCGCTGAGGACAAGCTCGAGGCGGTCGTCGAGCGCGTCACGCAGATCGTCACGAACGGCGGCGGCGAGGTCACGAAGGTCGACCGCTGGGGCAAACGGAAGTTCGCCTACGAGATCGACCACAAGACGGACGGGTTCTACCTCTTGCTCGAGTTCACGGCCGACACGGAGCTGCTGGGCGAGCTCGAGCGGGTGCTGCTGCTGGCCGACGAGGTGGTTCGCCACAAGGTCGTGAGGCGGGAGGCTGCGTAGGCGAGGGTTCTTCCCCTCCTCCCGGCAGGGCCGTCGGCCGGGAGGGCGAGCGAGGCGAGGGTGGTGATGCCAGATGGCCACGGAGAACCAGATCACGATCGTCGGCAACCTGACCGACGACCCCGAGCTGCGGTACACGCCGAACGGCGCGGCCGTGGCGAACTTCCGCGTGGCGGTGAGCCGCCGGTACAAGGACCCGCAGACGAACGAGTGGAAGGACGCGGACACTTCGTTCTTCACCGTGAACGTGTGGCGCTCGATGGCCGAGAACGCCGCCGAGACGCTGACGAGAGGCTCGCGGGTGGTCGTCGTGGGGCGGCTGAAGCAGCGCTCCTGGGAGACGGCCGAGGGCGACAAGCGCACGGTCATCGAGATCGAGGCCGACGAGGTCGCGCCGAGCCTGAAGTGGGCCACGGCGAAGATCGAGAAGCAGAGCCGTGGAGGCGGCGGCGCCTCCGACTGGAACGAGAACGTCAGCGTCGGGGCCGGCGGCCCCGCCGGGGAGAC
>DASUTZ010000158.1:0-3619 GCA_036374295.1 Actinomycetota bacterium | reverse complement strand
GCCTTCGTCCATAGTGACGATCCGGAGCCCGGCTCCTCATCGCCGGTCGGGGCGGGCGGATTCGAACCGCCGACCTCGTGCTCCCAAAGCACGCGCGCTGCCAAGCTGCGCCACGCCCCGCTCGCTCGATTCTACGGCCCGGAGACCCGAGGCCGGTACACTAGATGCGTCGCGGGTGTAGCTCAATGGTAGAGCCCCAGCCTTCCAAGCTGGTTACGGGGGTTCGATTCCCCTCACCCGCTCGATCCGCTCGGCAACCGGGCCGAGGCCCGCTCTCCTTCGGGTTAGAATCCGCGGGGCACTGGGGGGAAGGAGATCCGTGGCACGACAGCGAGGCGCGCTGCCGTTGGCGGTGCTCATCGCGGGGACCCTCATCGCGGGCGTGACGACGGCGGTGATCCGCGTCACCGAGGACGAGGCGCCGCAGGCCGTTCCCACCGAGAGCCCCTCCCCCACGGCCACCTCTCCGTCCCCCGAGGCCACCGACGAGCCCTCGCCCGAGCCCACGGAGGAACCGACGGAGGAACCGACGGAGGAGCCGACGGAGGAGCCGACCGAGGAGCCCACGGTCGACGACGGCGATGGCGGCGGCGGGCTCGCCGAGACCGGGACGGAGTCGCTCCCCTTCGTCCTGGGAGGCGTGCTGATGATCGGCCTGGCCGGCGCCCTCTGGCGCCTCTCGCGTCCCCCCGTCGACTGACTCAGCGCCCCACGAGCAAACGGTCGGCCAGGACCTCGGGCAGTCCCGCTTCCCTGATCTTCTCCCCCGCCGCCGCCGCGTCATAGGGCACGCGGACCCACTCCGCCGCCCCGTCGTGGAGGATCATGAACGCCGCCCGGGGATCGCCGTCTCGAGGCTGACCCACGCTCCCGGGGTTGAGGAGGTAGCGGTGACCGGCCGTCAGCGTGAGCCGCCCCTCGCTCCGGATCGGGGCACCCCGAACACCCCCGTCCTCCCCCTGCTCGAACACCGTGGGGACGTGCGTATGGCCGAAGAAGCACCGGTCGAAGGGCTCGCGCCCGAAGCTCCGGGCGGCGGCCGCGTCCTCGCCGGGCATCAGGTACTCGCTCGCGGGCTCGACGACGGAGCCGTGCACGACGAGGCCCTCGGTCGTGGGCTCGCGCGGCTCCAGGCCGGCCAGCGTGTCGCGGGCGTCGGGGGTGAGCTGCTCGCTCGTCCAGCGCAGGGCCTCGGCCGCGACGTCGTTGAACCAGTCGAGCGAGAAGCGATCCACGGCGGCCAGGTCGTGGTTCCCGGCTACGACCGACCGGAGAGGGAGGTCGAAGACGCGCTCCAGCACCGCTCCGGGGTCGGCCCCGTATCCGACGAGGTCGCCGCACACGATGAAGCCGGTGGCGTCCCGGTCTCGCGCGGCCGCCACGACCGCGTCCAGCGCCTCCAGGTTCGAGTGCAGGTCGGAGAGGACGGCGATCTTCGCCACCCCTCAAGTCTGCCCGCCTTCCGGGCTCCGCGCACGAAGGGCTGAAGGAACCCTCAGGCGCGCTTCAGAACCGCCTCAGGCGGGGGCCGCATGCTCGACTCGACCGGCGGCCGAGGGCCGCCCACGACCGAGGAGGACGCGATGATCGCGAGGAGACGGACGCTCTGGGCCGTGCTGGCCGCGCTCGTCCTGACGGGGACGCTGTTCTCGATCCCGGCCAACGCCGGGGACGATCCCCGCGTGGAGCGCAGGGGCGGCTGCTCGGCGAGCAGCCGGTGGAAGATGAAGGCGAAGAAGGACGACGGCCGGATCGAGGTCGAGTTCGAGGTGGACCAGAACGTGAACGGCCAGCGGTGGCGCGTGGTCATGAAGCGCAACGGGAACCGATTCTTCCGGGGCATCCGCACGACGCAGCCGCCCAGCGGCTCGTTCAGCGTGGAGCGTCGCACCCCCGATGGGCCTGGGATCGACCGCTTCCGGGCCCGGGCCAGGAACCTCCGCACGGGTGAGGTGTGCCGAGGGCGCGTCGCGATCTGACGCGGACGGGAGGTCCGGACGATCTACACTGGTGGCAGCGCCGGTAGCTCAGGGGACAGAGCGGCTGCCTTCTAAGCAGCGGGACGGGGGTTCGAATCCCTCCCGGCGCGCTTCACGAGACCCCTCCTCACCTACGATGGCGTCGATGGACTGGGGCGGGTGGTCGATCTTCGGCTTCGTGGGGACCGTGGTGCTCACCACGGTCATGGTGTTCGCCCAGCTGATCGGATGGACGCGGATGGACCTCCCGATGATGCTCGGGACCATCTTCGCCACGAACGTCGACCGCGCGCGGCTGCTCGGTGTCTTCCTCCATCTCGCGGCGGGCCAGTTGTTCGCGCTCTTCTACGCGCTGGCGTTCTGGAAGCTAGGCCGTTCGGGCGCAATCCTGGGAGGCCTCTTCGGGCTGCTCCACGGATTGGCCGCCCTGACGGTGATCGTGCCCTTCCTGCCGGCGGTCCATCCACGCATGGCTTCCGAGCGCTCGGGCCCCGAGCTCGACACGGCGCTCGAGCCGCCGGGGCTCCTGGGCCTGAACTTCGGGGTCACGACGCCCCTCGTCGCGCTCGTGGCCCACGTGCTGTTCGGGATCACCCTCGGGATCCTGCTCGACCCCTCGTAGCCTCCTGGATCGCGAGCGCGGCGCTCACCAGAGCCGAGTGGGTGAGCGCCTGCGGAAAGTTGCCGAGGTGCCGTCCCGTCCCCGGATCGAGCTCCTCCCCGAAGAGCCCCAGCTCGCTCGCGCGGCTGCACAGCGACTCGAAGAGCTCGCCCGCTCGATCCACCTGCCCGATCCGGCTGAGGGCTCGCGCCAGCCAGAAGGAGCAGGCGAGAAAGGCGCCCTCGCCATCCTCCCTGGATCGGGGGTAGCGATAGAGCAGGCCGTCGCCGGCGCCGAGCTCTGCCGCGACGGCCTCGATCGTCCGGACGACCCGCGGAGAGGTCTCCCCCTCGATCCCGACGTCCGGGAGCGTCAGGAGGGCCGCATCGAGCTCCGACGTCTCGTCGTGGCGGACGTAGACACCCCGATCGGCGTCCACCCCTCGCGAGCGGATCTCGGCTCCCAGCGCCTCCCGCTCCTTCGACCAACGGTCCCGCCTTGACCGGCCCACCCTGTAGCCCTCCGACAGCCGCAGGGCCCGGTCCAGGGCTATCCAGGCCATGAGCTTCGAGTGGACGTAGTGGTGCGGCTCGCCGCGCTCCTCCCAGATGCCGGAGTCCGGCTCTCGCCAGGACCCGGACACGAAATCGGCCCATGCCGCCACCGCGCGCCACACGTCGGGCGGCAGACGCTCCCCGCGTGCGTGCAGCTCCCATACGGCGCCCACGACCCACCCGTACACGTCGAGCTGATGCTGGTCGGCGGCGGCGTTCCCGAGCCGGACGGGGAGACTCCCACGATACCCGGGGACGTCTCGACGCTCCCGCTCCCTCGAGCTCGGGCGTCCCTCCAGGTCGTAGAGGACGTGCAGCCTGGGGCGGGTGAGCCGGGAGGCGATCGTCAGCCACGAGAGGAACGCTCGAGCCTCGTCCCCGAGCCCGACCCCGAGGAACGCGGAGATCCCGAGGCTCGCGTCCCGAGGCCAGGAGAAGCGGTAGTCCCAATTCGCGCTCCCGCCCGGCACCTCGGGCAGCGACGT
>DASUTZ010000157.1:0-6747 GCA_036374295.1 Actinomycetota bacterium | reverse complement strand
GACCACGCGGCACGCCTCGAGCCGGATCGCCTCGTCGGTCACGTGGGGCGAGGTCAGGGTCTCGTCGAGGCAGATCGGCGTCTCGATGCGCTGCTGGAGGTCGGCGTGGGCCAGGAGGTGGTCCTTGGGGAGGGGCTGCTCGAGGTAGTCGAGGTCGAACGCGTCGAGGCGGGCCAGGTGATCGGCGTCCTCGAGCCCGTAGGCGGCGTTCGCGTCCACCGAGAGGGCGGTGTCGGGGAACGCCTCGCGCACCGCGCCCACCGGCTCCAGGTCCCACCCAGGCGCGATCTTCAGCTTGATCCGCCGGTAGCCGTCCGCCACGAAGCGGTCGACCTGCTTCAGGAGCTCGTCGATCGACTCCTCGATGCCGAGGGACACGCCGCAGACGATGCGGTCCCGGACGGCCCCGAGGTGGGAGGCGAGCGAGACCTGCTTCTGGCGGAGGCGGAGGTCGAGGAGGGCGACCTCCATCGCGGTCCGGGCCATCGGATGACCCTTGATCCCCGAGGAGGCTCCTTCGAGCGCCGCGGGGGCCAGGTAGTTGCGGAGGATCATCCAGGCGCCGGGGTTCCACTCCTCGGAGTAGAGGGGGTCCTCGGCCACCGCGCACTCGCCCCACCCCTCGAGGCCGTCCTCGTCCACGGCCCGGATCAGGATCGCCTCTTTGTCGGTGAGCGTGCCGAACGAGGTCGTGAACGGCCTCAGCAGCGGGAGTCGAATGAGGATCAGCTCGATCGCCTCGAGGCTCACGACCGCTCCAGCACGTAGGCGCCCTCGCGGAGGAAGTCCACGGCGGCGTAGCCGCCGGACAGTGCCCTCTCCAGGACGTCGGCCGCGGCGTCGCGCCAGGCCCGGGCGACCTCCGGGTCCCGGGCGCGGAGGTCCAGGTAGTCGGTGGGGACGCGGGCCAGCACGAGGGGCGCGCCGAGGGCCTCGGGGTGCGGCCGCGGGCGGCCCTCCGGGGCGTCGAGCAGGACGGCGGCCCCCTCGGCGTCGCGGGCCACGGGGCCACCCGCGGCCGCACCCTCCACCCTCGGGTCCTTCAGGCGCCACGTGATCTCGAGCCGGTCCGAGCGCTCGCCCACGTTGATGTCGTCGTCCATACGCCCGTAGAAGTCTCGCAGGAACCGGCGGGCGGAGGCGCCCAGCTTCCGAAGGTTGAGGTACGCGTTCCTCGAGATCATCGGGTCGAAGGTCCAGGTGATGAGCTCGATCCCGCGCTCCAGCGCCCAATCGCGCTGCGCCCACTTCAGAGCCGAGCCGATCCCCTCGTGCTGGAGGGTCGGCTCCACCCCCGTGACGTGCGAATGAAGGAGCAGCTCGTTCTCGTCCCGGCCCAGGAACGCGACCTGGGCCCCAACCATCCGGCCGTCCAGGAACGCCCCGAGGATCGCGCCGCCGTGGGTGGCCACGGCCCGGAGCACCTCCACCGCGAACATGCGCTCGCGGGCGCCCCAGATCCGCTCGAACAGCTCCAGGGTGGAGCGGAGGTCGTCGATCTCGGCGAGGTCTCGGATCTCGACCTCAGCCATCGGCGGCCAGATCGTCGATCAGGCGGGCCACCATCTCGGCCCGCCAGGGCATCGCGTCCACGAGGACGTGCTCGTTCCGGGCGTGGGCCCCGCCGCCCTCGGCGCCGAGCCCGTCGAGGGTGGGGACGCCGAGGGCCGCCGTGAAGTTCCCGTCGCTCCCGCCGCCCACCTCGGCCGCCGGGAGGTCGTACCCGAGGCGCCGGAGCCGCTGGTACAGGTCCCCGCTCGCCTCCCGCCCGAGGGGGCCCCGGTTCATCCCGCCCTCGACGGAGAGGTGGGCGCCCTCGGTCAGGGGCTCGAGCGCCCCGAAGGCCCTCTCCAGGCGCTCGCCCTCCTCTCGCGTCCACACGCGGGCGTCCACGCTGGCCCATGCCTCCTCGGGGACGACGTTCTCCGCGGACCCCGCCCGGACCATCGTCACGGTGACCGTGGTCCCGGCCGCGGGATCCCCGAACGAGGAGATCCGCTCCAGCTGACGGGCGATCTCGATGGCCGCGTTCACGCCCTTCTCGGGCTCGAGGCCGGCGTGGGCGGCGCGGCCCTTCACCTCGATCCGCCAGTGGGCCACGCCCTTGCGCGCCGTCTTCACCGCGCCCCCGTCGGCCGAGGGCTCCAGCACGAGCACGGCCCGCGAGGTCAGCGCCTCCCGCTCGATCGCCTCCTGAGACTCGGCGCTCCCACGCTCCTCGTCGTGGGTGAGCAGCATCGTCACCGGCCCGCTGCTGTCCCGGATGGCGAAGAGCCCCTGGACGATCCCCGCCTTCATGTCGAAGGCCCCGGGCCCTCGGGCCACGCCGTCCCGGACCTCGAACGGGAAGTGCGCCAGGGTGTCCGTGGGCCACACCGTGTCGTAGTGGCAGAGGATGAGGATGGGCCGATCCCCCGGGCGCTCCCACCGCAGCACGTGCCCCTCCGCCTCCGGGGGGCTCCCCAAGATCCCCCGGCATAGGTCCCGGAGGACGAGGCCGCACCGCTCCAGCCCGCCCGGATCCGACGAGAAGGACTCGGCCTCGACGAGGAGCCGGAGCGCCTCGAGCATTTCGGGAGGAGTGCTCACCTCGTCAGGGAGCCTCCTCCAGCGTGGGCTCCGGACGCCGGCGACGCAGCACGAGCAGGTCGTACAGCACCGCGGCCAGCACGCCGCCGGCCACCGGCCCGATCCAGTACACCCAGTGGTCGGTCCAGAACCCGCCGGCCACCGCCGGGCCGAACGAGCGCGCGGGGTTCATGGACGCTCCCGTGAAGGGCCCGCCCATCATGATGTCGAGCGCCACCGTGAGCCCGATCGGCAGCCCGGCCACCGCGCGGAAGGTCCCGTCGGGGTCCACCGCGACCGCGAAGATCACCCACACCAGCAGGAACGTCAGAACCGCCTCGATCGCGATCCCCTGGGCCACGGTGACGTCTCCCAGGAGGGTGGCCCCCAGGGAGACGGAGCGCCATGCGTCCTCCGGGACGACGGCCCGCAGCAGGAGGGCGCCGGCCACGCCCGCCGCCAGCTGGGTCACGAGGTAGGCCGCGGCGTCCCCCGTCCTGATCTTGCCCGCCGTCCATGCTCCGATGGTAACCGCAGGATTGAGATGCCCTCCCGACACGTGGCCAATCGCGGAGACCATCACCGCGATCACGAGGCCGTGGGCCAGCGCGATCGTGACGAGGTTGGGGGCGAGGTCGCCTCCCCCGATCACGGAGGCCGCCACGATCGATCCGGCCCCCACGAAGATCAGCGCGAACGTCCCCACGAACTCCGCGAGCATCTTGCGTCCGATGTCGTCGCTCATGTCCCCCCCTTCGGGTCCGGTGCGGCCTAGCAAACCGGCCGAGGGGGGAGGGCGCAAGCGCCGTGGTTCCTTTGCACCTCTCCGCGATTCCGTGGCACACTACGCGCATCGTCCGGGCCTCCGGGTCCGGGCCGGCGGCGGGGCGACGCGGGCACGCCCCGCCGTCACCTTTCCGGGAGCTCGCGGGTGCTATCCTCGGAGCGGCCAGGGCGCGTAGCTCAGCGGGAGAGCGCTCGCCTCACACGCGAGAGGTCGTAGGTTCAAATCCTGCCGCGCCCACCCTGCGCTCAAGGACGCCCTCCTCGTGCCGACACTTCTATGAAATGCGGCGGCTGCGCATGCAACGGGACCGGGAGGGGGGCTTCACGCTCGTGGAGCTCATGGTGGTCCTGCTCATCATCGCGATCCTCATCGCGATCGCGATCCCCACGTTCCTCGAGTACCGACGGCGGGCGTCGAACCGCGCGGTCCAGGCCCACCTGAGCACGGTCCTCAAGGCTCAGCGAGGCTTCATGGCGGATCCCCCGTTCGTCTTCACGAGCGACGGAAACGACCTGGAGGCGATCGAGCCGGGCCTTAACTATGACACGGCGGCCAACCCGACCTGCGCCGCCTACGTGGACCAGTACTGCGTGCGGGTCGAGGTGCTGGGCCCGGACGAGGTCCTCCTGATCGCTCGCTCCGGCACGGGCGAGTACTGGGCGATCCGGGACGTGACCGTCGGCCCGGGCGCGGGCACCTTCTACAACCAGGGCGGGGACGCCGCGCCGCCCGCCGCGGCCGCCGTCGTAGACGATTCCTGGTAGCCGCGCCTCGCCTCACCCATCCGTTGGGTACGATCGGTGGGGAAAGGGGTGGCGAACCGATGATGGAGCCGTTCAAGTACCAGCTTCCCGACGCGGATCCGCAGGAGACCGCGGAGTGGCTGGAGGCCCTCCGGCAGCTCATGGAGGACTCGCCGGCCCGCGCGCGCTTCCTTATCTACCAGCTCACGCGGGAGGCGCAGGCTCGCCACCTCGGCGTCCCGTCGATGGTCTCCACCCCCTACATCAACACGATCCCCCCGGAGCAGGAGCCGGAGTTCCCCGGCGACGAGGACATGGAGCGGCGCATCCGCCGACTGATCCGCTGGAACGCCGCGGTCATGGTGTCCCGCGCCAACAAGCGCTACGAGGGGATCGGGGGGCACATCTCGACGTACGCCTCGGGCGCCTCCCTGGTCGAGGTCGGCTTCAACCATTTTTTCCGGGGCAGGAGCCATCCGGGCGGCGGGGACCACGTGTACTTCCAGGGCCACGGTGCGCCCGGGATCTACGCTCGGGCCTTCCTGGAGGGGCGTTTGACCGAGGACGAGCTTGAGGCCTTCCGTCGCGAGGCGTTCGGTGAGGGCCTCTCGTCCTACCCCCACCCGCGGCTCATGCCCGAGTTCTGGGAGTTCCCCACGGTCTCGATGGGACTCAGCCCGATCGCGGCCGTGTATCAGGCCCGCTTCGATCGCTACCTGCTGAACCGGGGGATCAAGGACACGTCCGACCAGCGGGTGTGGGCGTTCGTCGGGGACGGCGAGATGGACGAGCCCGAATCGCTGGCCGGCCTGACGATCGCCGCCCGCGAGGGCCTGGACAACCTGATCTTCGTCGTGAACTGCAACCTCCAGCGCCTCGACGGCCCGGTCCGCGGGAACGGGAAGGTGATCCAGGAGCTCGAGGCCCTGTTCCGCGGCGCCGGATGGCACGTGATCAAGGTGATCTGGGGCCGCGAGTGGGACGACCTCCTGGCTCGGGACAGCGACGGCGTTCTGGTGGCGAAGATGAACCAGACCGTGGACGGAGAGTTCCAGCGGTACGCGGTGGACGACGGCGCGTACATCCGCGAGCGCTTCTTCGGCCCCGACCCCAGGCTCCAGGAGCTGGTGGCCCACCTCTCCGACGAGGACCTGCGCCGCCTGCGCCGCGGTGGCCACGACTACTCGAAGCTCTACGCCGCCTACAAGCGGGCCACCGAGCTCACCGGGGCGCCGGTGGTGATCCTGGCCAAGACCGTGAAGGGCTGGACGATCCAGGGCCTCGAGGCCAGGAACGTCACCCACCAGCAGAAGAAGCTCGCGGCCCAGGAGCTGAAGGTCTTCCGCGACCGGCTGGAGCTTCCGATCGAGGACGACGAGATCCACGAGGGCGAAGCGCCGTACATGACCGCAAAGCGCTTCCCCGAGGAGGCCGAGTATCTCCGGGAGCGTCGGAGCGAGCTCGGCGGCTTCGTCCCGAAGCGTCGCGCGGCGGCCCCGGGACTGACCCTCCCCGGCGACGACGTCTACGCCGAGTTCGATGCGGGGTCGGAGCAGCCCGTGGCCACGACGATGGCGATGGTCCGGCTCATCAGGAAGCTGATGCGGGACGATCGGGTGGGCGAGCGGGTGGTCCCGATCATCCCCGACGAGGCCCGGACCTTCGGTATGGAGTCGCTCTTCCCGGAGTTCAAGATCTACGCCCCGCACGGGCAGATCTACGAGCCGGTCGACGCGGCGCACGTCCTGGCCTACAAGGAGGCCAAGGACGGACAGGTCCTGGAGGAGGGGATCACTGAGGCCGGCTCGATGGCCTCCTTCCAGGCCGCCGGCACCTCCTACGCGACGCACGGCGAGCCGATGATCCCCTTCTTCATCTTCTACTCGATGTTCGGGTTCCAGCGGATCGGCGACCTGATCTGGCAGGCGGCAGACATGCGGGCCCGGGGCTTCCTCTTGGGCGCCACGGCCGGCCGCACGACGCTGAACGGGGAGGGTCTCCAGCACGAGGACGGCCATTCGCTGCTGCTGGCCTCCACGAACCCCGCAGTGCTGGCGTACGAGCCGACGTTCGCCTACGAGGTCGCGGCGATCGTCCGCGACGGCCTGCGCAGGATGCAGGACGAGGGCGAGGACCTCATCTACTACCTCACGCTCCAGAACGAGCCCTACCCGCAGCCGAAGCGGCCCGACGGCCTGGAGGACGCGGAGATCCTCAAAGGGATGTACCGGTTCCGCGCCACGGACGGGGAACGCCGCTTCCGAGCCCAGATCCTGGGGTCGGGTTCGATCATGCAGGAGGCCCTGCGGGCTCAGGAGCTGCTGGCCGAGCACCACGACGTGGCAGCCGACGTCTGGAGCGCGACCTCGTACCACGCGATGCGGCTCGAGGCGATCGAGGTCGAGCGCTGGAACCGGCTCCACCCGGGCGAGGCGCCCCGGGCTCCGTTCGTCACCCGGCAGCTCGAGGGGGCCGACGGGCCGGTGATCGCGGTGTCGGACTGGATGCGGGCCGTCCCCGACCAGATCGCGCGGTGGGTGCCGGGGCCCTACCGCTCGCTCGGGACCGACGGGTTCGGACGCTCCGACACCAGGCCGGCGCTGCGCCGCTTCTACGAGGTGGACGCGGAGCACGTCGTCGTGGCCACGC
>DASUTZ010000156.1:0-2301 GCA_036374295.1 Actinomycetota bacterium | reverse complement strand
GTGTTCCGCTCGTGCTCGCCGGTCAGCAGCAGCAGGGACCGGTAGCCCTGCTCGACCAGGTGCCGGGCCTCGTCCACGCTCTCCTCTTCGCGGAGCGTCTTCCGCTCCACCGGAAGGTTCCTGGCGAAGCCGCAGTACGTGCACGTCGTCAGGCACTCGTTCGAGAGGTAGACCGGCGCGTAGAGATGCATCGTCCGGCCGAAGCGGGCCAGCGTCAGGGCCCGCGAGGCCACCGCCAGCTCCTCCAGGCGCTCTCCCGCGGCCGGGGAGATCAGGGCGGCGAGATCCTCGAGGGTGCGGTCACGGGCGGCCAGCGCGTGATCCACGCGGGACGCAGGGGCGCCGTGGGCCACCCCAAGCAGGTCGTCCATCGGCAGGACGACGAGCTCCTGGGCGAAGGTGCGAGACGGGTACGGGTCGAGGAAGCCGTCCCGCTCGGGGCGCGGCTCGGCGAGGTCCGCGAGACTGGTCATCCGCGACACGTCAGGCCTCCGGGAGGGGGTCGGGCTCCGTCGGCCGCTCCAGGAATCCGGTGAGCGGGCTGGAGGCCTCGGCCTCGGCGCGGACCTCGCCGAGCCGCGCCCGCCACGCCTCGCGGCCCGCCTCCACCGCCTTGGCGAAGGCCCGAGCCATCGCCGGGGGATCACCTGCCACCGCGATCGCCGTGTTGACGAGGACCGCGTCCACGCCCATCTCCATGCAGTCGGCGGCGTGCGAGGGCGCGCCGAGGCCCGCGTCCACGACGACCGGGACCGTGGCCTGCTCCACGATGATCCCGACCGCGTCGCGCGTCCGCAGGCCCTGGTTCGACCCGATCCACGAGCCAAGCGGCATCACCGTGGCGCAGCCGGTCTCCTCGAGGCGCTTCGCCAGTACCGGGTCGGCCCCGATGTACGGCAGGACGGTGAAGCCGTCGGCCACGAGCTTCTCCGCGGCGGTCAGCGTCTCCACGGGATCGGGAAGCAGGTACCGGGGCTCGGGGGTGACCTCGAGCTTCACCCACTCCGGGAGCCCGGCGGCCCGGGCCAGCCGCGCCAGCCGAACCGCCTCGTCGGCGTCGGCGGCCCCGGAGGTGTTGGGGAGCACGAGGTAGCGCTCGGGGTCGATGAACTCGAGGATGTCGGGGCCGCCGCTCGCGTCCAGGTCCACGCGCCGCAGAGCCACCGTCACCATCTCGGCGCCCGACGCCTCGAGCGACTCCCGCATGACCTCGTGCGACCCGAACTTCCCGGTGCCCACGATCAGCCGGGACCGGAACGGACGGCCCGCGATGACGAGCTGGTCCTCCATGCCTCCTCCGGAACGGGAACGGCCGCCGGACGACCGGCGGCCCGCGCCTCCCTGCGCCGGCATTACCCGGATCAGGTTCCGCGGGTCGCCGACGGTGCAGCCGGCCTCTCAGCCCGGTCCCTCCGGGCTCCCCGGTTCGCTCCCATCCTACCCAATCCCGGCGTCGGCGGGCTCGCCGGTCCCCTCGACCTCCCGGGCGATGCGTAGCTCCCGCCGCACCTTCTTCCAGTCGGATCTCCTCGTCGACCAGAGCAGGTCGGTGACGATCTGGAAGAGCCCGAGCCCGAGCAGTGCCCACAGCGACCAGGGCGGGAGGAGGTCCCACCCCCGCTGCCAGTGGTAGACGTAGGCCCAGCCGAAGACCACGAACGGCGCGACCTTCGACGCCAGGGCCCCCGCGGCGTGCATCGTGGCCCGCTGCGATGCCGGGGTGAGGAGGTAGCTCCCGTAGTCGACCTTCACCCCGGGCTGGATCCGGAAGGGGCCGCCCAGGAAGTAACGCGTGAATCGCATCCCCACGATGCGCCCGAGTAGCCAGTGGGCCGGGGCGTGCACGGCGGCCGAGAGCCCGAGGCCCGCGCCGACGAGGACGACGCCGGCGATCTCCGACCGGGGCTCCCCTCCGAGGCTTCCCGAGGCGAGCCGCAGAGCCACCGCGGCGGCGGCGAGCAGGACCAGGATCCCCAGGAGGAGCACGAGATTGCCTAGCCACACGGGGAACAGCGGCCGCTTCCGCGCCTCGAACGCCCTCCGATCGATCCTCCCTATCTGCTCCGCATGGCCCGCGGCGCCCGGGTCGCGCTTCGCCTCCGAGACCAGGCTCCAGAACCCGAGCGCGCGGAGGTCGCTCTCGCCCTCGTCCACGGCCCGTTCGATCTGGTCGAGCCTTCCCTGGTAGTCGGGCATGACCCCCTACAATGCGGAGACGAGGCCGCTCCCCCCGAGATGATCGAGACGACCGTAGACGGACGCTACCAGATCCTCGCCAGGGTCGCCGCCGGCGGCATGGGC
>DASUTZ010000155.1:0-4984 GCA_036374295.1 Actinomycetota bacterium | reverse complement strand
CGACATCGAGGAGGGCTTCTTCGAGGTCCACCACAAGGGACGGAGCGACACCGTGCCGTTCCCCAAGCAGCCCGGGTCGCTCTACCACGCCTCGAAGGTGCACGACTCGACGAACATCCACTTCGCGTGCCGGGCGTGGGGGCTGAGCGCGACCGACCTCAACCAGGGGATCGTCTACGGGATCGAGACCCCGGAGACGCGGCTCGATCCCCGCCTGGCCACCCGCTTCGACTACGACGAGACGTTCGGGACGGCGCTCAACCGCTTCTGCGTCCAGGCCGTGATCGGCCTCCCCCTGACGGTGTACGGCGCCGGCGGGCAGACGCGTGGGTACCTCAACATCGTGGACACCCTGCAGTGCGTCGAGCTGGCGGTCCTCCACCGGGCCAAGCCGGGCGAGTACCGGGTCTTCAACCAGTTCACGGAGTCCTTCTCGCTGATGGAGCTGGCCGAGACGGTGGCCAGGGCCGGGCGCGACGTGGGGATCGAAGTGAGGATCGACCACCTCGAGAACCCCCGGGTAGAGGCCGAGCAGCACTACTACAACCCGGCCCACACCAAGCTCCTCGACCTGGGGCTCGAGCCCCACTACCTCTCCGAGACCCTGATCGAGTCGATGTTCGAGGCGATCCGGCGCCACGAGGACCGAGTGGTCCGGGACCACATCCTCCCCGAGACCCGGTGGGCGCCGCGGGCGCCCGAGCGCGCCCCCAGCGGTTGACCGCGCTCCGGATCCTCGCGGCGGCCTTCGCCGCCGGGCTCCTCGGCTCCGCGATCTGGCGCTTCCGCCGCCGACGGATCACGCGGCTCAACCTGCTGATCTCGTCTGCCATCGCCCTCGCGCTGGGGCTCCTCTCCGTGGCCCCCGGGCTGTTCGACCCGGTCTTCGACTTCTTCGACTTCCAGCGAGGCGGCGGCCAGCGCCTGTTGGCGGTCCTGATCTTCGGGAACATCGTCCTGCTGCTGCTCGTCCTCCGGACGATGAGTGAGACGGATCAGGTGCGGCGCGACTTCAAGGTCCTGATGGAGTGGATGGGCCGGCAGACCTTCGACCAGGAGCGGGCGGAGGGCCTCCCGGCCGGCGACCGGATCGTCGTCGTCCTCCCCGCGTTCAACGAGGCCGACAGCGTGGGCGAGGTCCTGGACCAGATGCCTGAGAAGATCGACGGCCACCCGGTCGTGCCGCTGGTCGTGGACGACGCCTCCGAGGACGCGACAGCGGGGGTCGCTCGCGCCCACGGGGCGCTGGTGACGAGCCTCCCGATCCGGCGCGGGGGCGGCCAGGCGATGCGCGTGGGCTACGAGCTGGCGCTGCGGCTGGGCGCGGTCGTGGTCGCGTCGCTCGACGCCGACGGCCAGCACCTGCCCCAGGAGCTGCCCGACGTGGTGGGACCGATCCTCCGAGACGAGGCCGACATGGTTCAGGGCTCGCGGATGCTCGGCTCCTACCAGAAGGAAAGTCGCATCCGGCACCTGGGCGTGCTCTTCTTCTCGGGCCTCGTCTCCCTGATGACCGGCACCCGCCTTACCGACGTCTCCAACGGGTACCGGGCCACGCGTGCGGACACCCTGCGCACGTTCTTCCTCGACGAGGATCAGTTCTGGACGTCGGAGATCCTGATCGAGGGGCTGCGGCACCGGGCCCGGATCGTCGAGGTGCCGATCACCGTCCTGGCCCGGAAGCACGGCCAGACGAAGAAGCCGCGGCCGCTGAAGTACGGGTGGAGCTTCCTCAAGGTGATCATGAAGACCTGGCTCCGTTGAGGCGTTGTCGCGGTTCGCACGGTAGGCTCAAGACAAGCAGGGCGGCCGAAAGAAGAAGAGATGGGAAAGATAGGGCGGCGAGAGCGAGACCTGGTGAGCCGCTTCCACGAGGACGCCAGGTGGAGCTCTTACACCAACTCCGAGATCCGGTGGCCCGCAAGCGGCGGGATCCGACCTCATCGTGCCAGGGACCACTCCAGCAGCAGACCCCTCGTGATCGTAGGCCTTCTGCTGATCGGGGCCATCACCGTCGTGCTTCTGGTCTACGGGATGATCGGGCTCCTCTCGTCCGGCTAGAGTCGTACCGCGGCCACTGCGAGGCTGCCCACCGTCAAGACGGCGGCCGAGGTCGAGAAGATCATCGCGTGGATCATCGTTCGCGTCTGCTCGTTGAGCTCGGCCCGGAAGGTCGCGAGCAGCTCGTTCTTCAGGACGTCCAGGTCCCGCTTCGTCGCGGCCTTCAGAGCATCCAGATCCCGCCTCGTCGCGGCCTTCAGAGCATCCAGATCCCGCCTCGTGGCGACCTCCAGAGCATCGATGTCGCGCTTCGTCGCCACGTCGGCCCACCCCACGGGCGGGAGATGCTCCATCAACGTGGCAGCCTCCTCGTCGCCAAGGATCTCTTGAAGGCGCTCGTACATCCGGTGGCGCGACCGCTCATCGATCGTCATTGTGGTCCTCCCTCGGTGAAGCGACAAGAGGGGGATGCGGGAAGACTACCGGTGGTTACCGACACGATCAGGGCGGGAGCGCGAGACCGGTTAGAGGCGGACCGCGGCCACCGCGAGGCTGCCCACGGTCAGGACCGCCGCCGAGGTGGAGAAGATCATCGCGTGGATCATCGTCCGGGTCTGTCTGTGAGCTCTTCGCGGAAGGTCGCCAGCAGCCGCTGTTCGAGGGCCTCGAGGCGCAGGTCGAGGTCGTGCTTGGTGACCACGTCGGCCCAGCCCACGGGCGGGAGGTGCTCCATCAGCGTGGCCGCCTCCTCCTCGCCGAGCACCTCTTGGAGGCGCTCGTACATGCGATGACGTGAGCGCTCATCGATCGCCATTGTGGTCCTCCCTCCGTGAAGCGACAAGAGGGGATGCAGGAAGGCTACCGGTGGGCACCGACACGATCAGGGGAGCAGTCGAAGGAGTCGCTCGACCCCGGCGGCCGGGTCGTCGGCCTCGGTCACGGCGCGCACGACGACGATACGGGTCGCGCCGGCCTCCACCACCTGGGGCAGGTTCTCCGGCGTGATCCCGCCGATGGCAAACCACGGGCGGTCGGCGTGGCCCGCCGCGTGGGCCACGTGCTCCAGGCCTGCCGCCGGGCGGCCGGGCTTCGTGGGCGTCTCCCAGACCGGGCCGGCCGTCAGGTAGTCGGCCTCGGACGGGGCCGCGTCCCACTCCCCCGCCGCGTGCGTGGACAGCCCGACGATGAGGTCGTCCCCGACCACGCGGCGGGCCACGCCGACCGGGAGGTCGTTCTGGCCGACGTGGACGCCGTCGGCGCCCGCCGCGATCGCCACGTCGGGGCGATCGTTGATCGTGAAGAGCGCTCCATGCCGGTCGGCCGCGGCGCGGAACGTCTCGGCCCAGCGCAGCAGGTCGCCCGCCTCGGCCTCCTTCTCGCGGAGCTGGACGATGTCCACGCCGGCCCCGAGGATCGCGTCGAGGAAGACCTCGAGATCGCCCTGTTCCCGCCGGGCGTCGGCGACGACGTAGAGGCGGGACGCCTCGAGCCGGGCCCGGAGATCCGCTCCCCCCGCCACCGCCCGGACGAGCTCCAGCCGGTCGCCGTCGGAGAGCGTCACCTCCTCGTACCGCGACCGCTCCAGCGGCTCGCCGTTCAGCTCGACGACGACGAACCGGGGATCGAGGTCTCGCGACCGGATCAGGTCGGCCACCGAGGAGTCATCGTCGACCTGGAGAGCCCTCCCGTTCGCCGTGACGCGGATCACGGGGCCTTCTCGATCACTGCGCAGCAGTACCCGTCCTCGACGCGAGCCCGCACTGCGGCCCGCCCTCCCGTCAGGCCCTCGGCCAGGCCCCGGAGGAACGCCTGGTTCATGGCGCACATCAGCTCGGGATCCCGCTGCGCCAGCTCGTGGAACGGGCAGTTCCGCAGCTGCACACGCTCGCCGTCGTTCTCGGGCTCGAACCCGAGGCGCTCCAGCGCCTCCCCCATCCGCGAGAGCGGCGCGCGGCGCCGGATCCCGCGGCCCAGCTCCCGGGCCGCCTCGCGACCGTAGGCCTCGGAGGAGGCCCGGGCCGACTCGACGGGTGGTCGGCCGCCGCCCCCCTGGCGAAGAGCACGGATCATGAGGTCGCCGGCCAGCGCGTAGCGGGTCGGCGGGAAGCTCACCTCGACGCGATCGGCCCCCGGCCGGTACAGCTTCGCGGGGCGCCCCGCTCCGCGGCCGCGGCGTCCCGACAGGCGTCGGTACTCGACCTCGAGCAGGCCGGCGTCCGCCAGGCGGTCCAGGTGGAACGCCGCCAGGCTCCTCGAGACGCCGGCCTCCGCGGCGGCCTCCTCCCGGCTGACGGCTCGCCCGGATCCCCGCACGATGTCGTACAGACGGCGGCGAACGGGCTCTCGGAGGAGGGCGATGCGCTCGATATCCCGGCGGGGATCCATCGCCTCCATTGTAAAGAGCCGTTGGTGATACGGGGGCTCAGCCCCGGACGGCCGCCAGGCCCCGGCCGATCCCCTCGGGGGTGGCCGGGTCCTCCCACACCACGTCGTAGCCCGCGGCTCGGAGCGACGCCGCGACCTCGGCCGGCGTGCGCTCGTCGGCGATCTCGAACTGCTCCTGGGCCTCGCCGGGATGCTCGTAGCCGCCGGGCTCCGTGTGCGATCCGGCGCTGGTGTGGGTGATGCCGATCCGATGCAGCCCGTCCCGCAGCTCCGGCGGCTCGCGGGTGGAGAGGACGATCCCGGCGTCGGGCAGCCCGAGCCGGAGGGCGCACACGAGCTGCGTGAGGTCGTGGTCCGAGACGTCCACCCGGGGCTGGAAGCCGCTGGCCGACGGGCGGATCCTGGGCACCGAGACCGTTACCTGGCTCCGCCAGGCGTGCCTCTGGAGGAAGCGGGCGTGGGCGGCGGTGGCGATCGCCTCGTACCGCCAGTCGTCGTGGAGGCCCAGCAGCGCCCCGATCCCCAGGCGGCGCATCCCGGCCCGGCCCGCCCGCTCGGGCCCCAGCAGCCGCCAGCGATAGTCCTTCTTCCGACCGGC
>DASUTZ010000154.1:0-5653 GCA_036374295.1 Actinomycetota bacterium | reverse complement strand
GCCCGCCGCGGAGCGGCGGGCGCCTCTCACTTCACCTTGAAGCCCTCGAAGGCGTTGCGGCACGCGCGGCAGAAGTGGGCCGCGCGGCAGGGCGTGGGACCGAACGAGGACTCGGTGACCGTCCGGTCCGAGCCGCAGTAGGGGCACGGGATCCCCGCGGGCTTCGCCAGCAGGGGGACGACCACGGCGCCCCGGTCGGGGGGACCGCCCTCCCAGTGCGGCGAGATGCCGTACTCGCGGAGCGCGGCCTTGCCCTTCTCGGTGATCCGGTCGGTCGTCCAGGGCGGGTCGAAGACGAACCGCACGCGCACGTCCCGGTCCCCGGCGGCCTCGCGGACGGCGGCCTCGGCGTCCTCCCCGATCACGTCCTTGGCCGGGCAGCCGACGAACGTGGGCAGGAGGTCTACCTCGACGAGGTCGTCGCGCACCTCGACGCGCTCGACCATCCCCAGATCCACGATCGAGGCGGTGGGGATCTCCGGGTCCATCACGCGCTCCAGAGCGCGGCGGACCCGGTCCCGGACGTCGGCGGCGGCGATCGGCGTCACCAAGTCGCCCCCGGGACCTTCCGGTACAGCATCGTCATCTCCTCCCACAGCTCGTCGAAGTCCTCGGTGTGCTTTCCCCGGCGCCCTCCGGCGCCGGCGAAGCCTCCGACGGCCACCCAGCGATCGCCGCGGCGCTCCAGCCCCGGCACCTCGAGCGTCGACCCCTCCTGGGCCTCGCCCGAGGAGGTCGGGACCAGCTCCCCCACCCTCTTGTGGCGGGAGAGCACGTAGTCGAGCGAGACCGACTCGAGGTCGGCCCCGAGCCCCTCGAGCCAGGTGGACAGCAGGTCCTCCATGGCCGAGGGGAGGACGCCATCCGCGACGAGGGCCTCCTCGCCCGGCAGCTCCTCGAACAGGGCCAGGGCCTCGGGCACGGCCTGCTCCAACCCCTCGGACAGATGCTCCCGGGCCTGGACCGGGCCCTCGGCCAGGCGGCGGAACCAGATCCGGGCGTGCTCCACGTGGTAGCGCTCCTCGAGGCGGATCGTCTTGACGGCGGCGGCCAGGTCGGCGTCGGACGACCCCTCGAGCGCGGCGAGCCGCACATCGTCGGCCGTGTCGTAGAGGTACTGGCGCGCCACCGTGTAGCCCCAGTGCCCGTTGGGCCGCTCGCAGACCACGGCGTGGCGGTACTCGCCCGGCGAGCGGCCGAGCGCGAGCTCGTCCACCCCGCGGCCGGCCAGGGGCTCGGCCAGCTCGAGCAGCACCCTAGCGTGGGCGATCTCGTCCTGGGCGATCGAGCTGAAGGCCAGGTCCTCCTCGAGGTGCGGAGCCCAGCCAGTCCACTCGGAGTGGCGGTGCCCGATGATCAGCTCGTCGTCGGCCAGCGCGAGCAGCAGGATCAGACGAGGGTCGCCCTCAGGCACGGGCGGTCTCCTCAGATGGACCCTGCTTCGCCGAGCGACGCTGCCTGCGGTCGGGAGGCCGCGGGCGGTCGATCACGAGGCCGCGCTCCCGCATCTCCTCGTGGATCCTGCGGTGCTTGCCGCCGACCCCGGCGAACGAGTCCATCCTGCGGAACTCCCGGTCGATCACGCCGCCGATCCCGATCGGGTCCGTGATCTCGATCAGATCCTCGGTGCCGCGGCGGCGAACCGCGTAGGTCTCACCCTCGCGACGCCGGAAGAGGGACTCGCGGGCCAGCAGGATGGCGAAGTCGGCGTCCGGCGCCTTCACCCCGCCGACCACCTCCCAGTCGGCGCCGGCGCGGCGGCGCTGGAGGACGTCCCACACGATCATCGCGTCACACCGCGGCCGCGGGGATCCTGTCGAACGTCTCCCGCACCCAGGCGTGGTGGTCCCAGATCGCCTTCCGCCAGAAGAGCCTCGTCTGGGTCATCGGGCCGTTGCCCTTGACCACCTGCCAGAACTCGTCCCAGTCGGGGTCGGACCAGATCCACTCGCCCGCCTCCTCGTCGTAGCGGAGCTCGGGGTCGGGGACGCTGATCCCGAGGTCCCACAGCTTCGGGACGTAGGTGGAGAAGAATTCCTGGCGCAGGTCCTCGTTCGTCCGCGTCTTGATCCCCCAGTAGAGGAGGACGTCCTTGGCCGGCTTCGAGGGCGGGCCGAAGAAGTGCATGATCGGCTTCCACCAGCGGTTGACCGCGTCCTGGAACAGCTCGCGCTGCTCGTCGGTGCCGGAGACGAGCTCGAGCGTGAGGTCCTCGCCGTGGCGGAGGTGGAGGGACTCCTCTGCGCAGATCCGCTTCATGGCCCGGACGTAGGGGGCGTACGAGCAGTCGAGGAGGGCCTTCTGCGTGACGAGCGCGGCGCCGTCGATCAGCCATCCGATCACGGCCACGTCGCCCCAGGTCTCGGCCGGGTAGTGGAAGACGTTGTGGAACTTCGTGCGGCCGTTGACGAGATCGTCGAACATCTGCTCCCGCGACTTCCCGAGGTCCTCGGCCACGCGGTAGAGGATCTGGCCGTGGCCGGCCTCGTCCTGCACCTTCGCGGTCAGGGAAAGCTTGCGGCGGAGAGACGGCGCTCGCGGGATCCACTCGCGCTCGGGCAGGCAGCCCATCACCTCGGAGTTAGCGTGCATCTCGATGAACTTCAAGGCCGACCGACGGTACTCGTCGGGCATCCAGTCGCCGGCCTCGATCTTCTCCCCCGCGTCGATGCGGGCCTTGAACTCGGCGGTGCGCTCGTCGTAGCTCGTCATGGGGTGCGTCCTCCTTGCCCTCATACTACCCGGCCTCCCGAGGCTCCATCCGAGACGCGTAGGATGCGCGCATGGCGGTCGAGGTGCGGGCGCTGGCCGAGGAGGAGCTCGAGGACGCTCTTCCACTGATCGCCGGTTATCAGGTCTTCTACGAGGCCGAGCCGGACGACGAGCGCAACCGGGCGTTCTTCCGTCGGCTCCTGGCGCCGAGCGACGAGGGGCTTCTGCTCGGCGCGTGGGATGGCGAACGCCTGGTGGGCTTCGCCACGATCTACTGGACCTATTCCTCGACGCTGCCCGGCGACATCGCGCTGATGAACGACCTCTTCGTGGTGGAGGAAGCGCGGGGCACCGGCATCGGCGAGGCGCTGATCGACGCGTGCGTCGAGGCCGCGCGCGAGCGAGGGCTTCCGATCCTCGAGTGGTTCACCGCGACCGACAACCACCGAGCCCAGCGGCTCTACGACCGCTACCCGGGGGCCGAGAAGACCACCTGGCACGCTTACGACGTCGAGGTGGCGGGCGAGAGCGCCCCCGCCACCGAGCGCAGCGGGCCGTCCACGAGCCGGTAGTAGACCCAGCGACCGCGGCGCTCCCGCTCCAGCAGGCCCGCCTCGTGCAGCACCTTCAGGTGATGGCTGACGGTGGGCTGGGACAGCCCCATCGGCTCGGTGAGGTCGCAGACGCAGGCCTCGCTCCCTGGGCCCGCTCCGATGATGCTGACCAGGCGGAGACGGGCCGGGTCGGCCAGCACGCGGAGGGCCGAGGCCAGTCGCTCCGCGTCGTCCTCCTCCAGGGGCGCCTGGAGCAGGGGCGGGCAGCACTCCTCGATCACGGGGATCTCTCGCACGATCCCATATTGACCTCGGTCGATGCTTCCGTCAACGCCCGAAGGCGAGGCGGCCCAGCGCGTCGGGGTCGGCCGGCGGCTCCTCGCCCACGAGTGGCTCCGAGCTGAACAGCCGGAGCGCCGTGGCGGCGCGGTCGTCGCCGTGTGTCTCCAGCGCCCACGCCGCCGCCTCGCACAGCAGGGCGGCCTGGTAGGTCCGGGCCATCCCCCACGCCAGGCGGCGGGCCTGGGGCTCGGAGGGCTCGGCCAGCATGGGCCGGAGCGTCTCCAGGGCGGCGAGGACCCGCGCGGCGGGCTCCTCGAGGATCGATCCGGTCGCCGCGCGGGTCCGCGCCGCCACATCCTGCGCGAACGCTTCCGCGACGCCGGACGCCCCCAGCGCCCGAAGCACGTCCAGGGCCAGCACCGACGTCGTCCCCTCCCAGATCGACTGGACGTGGGCGTCTCGGAGGAGCCGGGGCAGGCCCGAGTCCTCCAGGTAACCCATCCCGCCGAACGACTCGATCAAATGGCTCGTGGCCCAGACGCCCTGGCGGCCCAGCGCCATCTTCGTCAGGGGGATCGCCACCCGCGCCAGCTCGGGGACCCCGCCGCCCCGCTCCACCGCGCCCAGCAGCTCCGCGGCCCGGAACGCCAGCGCGTTCATCGCCTCGTACTCGGCGGCCACGCGCGCGATCCATCCTCGATGCACGGGGAGGTCGACGAGCTTCCGACCGAAGGCCTCGCGCCGGTACGCGTAGTCCCGGGCCAACGACAGCCCGTAGCCGGCCGCCCCGAGGCTCCCCGCCGCGGCGTGCAGCCGCGTCACGTTGAGCATCGCAGCGATCTTGGCCACACCCCGACCGATCCCTCCGACCGGGACCGCCACGGTCCCGTCGAGATCGAGCTCAGCGGTCGGCAGCGCCCTCGTCCCAAGCTTGTCCTTCAGCCGCCGGACCGTGATCCCGTTCCAGCGGTCGCCGTCCCGCAGCTCCAAGAGGAAGAGCGAAAGGCCGCGGCTCCCCTCCTCGGCGCCCTCGGGCCGGGCCAGCGCCAGCGCCACGTCTGCGGTGGTGGCCGACGTGAACCACTTCGTACCGTGCAGCGTCCACGTCCCGTCCCCTTGGTCCCGGGCCACCGTCTCGGTCCTCCCGACGTCAGAGCCGCCCGTCGTCTCGGTCATCCACTGGCCCGAGGTCCACGCGTCGCGCCGGGAGGTCATCCGAGGGACGTACCGGGAGGCCAGCTCCGGGTCCTCGTTCAGGAGGACCCGCACGGCCGCGTCGGTCATCGCCAGGGGGCAGTCGGCCGTTGCCGACACCGGGAGGTAGAGCGAGAGGAGCCCCAACTGCACGACGCGGGCGTGCTCGCCGAAGCGATCCTCGTACGGGAGCGCCACGACGCCCCGCTCCTGCCCGATCTCCACGAGCCGGGTCCACGCCGGACCCACCTCCACGAGGTCCACCCGCCGCCCCCAGGCGTCAAAGGGCACGTGACGCGGAGGGTGAGCCTCGGCGCGGTCGGCCAGCTCCTGGAGCTCGCCCGTGGCGATCCCCGCCATGTCGGCGAGCTCGGGGAGCGCCTCCTCGAACACCTCGGCCGGGAGGAGCCGCTCCAGCGCATGGCGCAGGGGCCGGTCCTCTCGGAACCGGTCGGGCGGCTGCGGCGGCTCCTGGACGAAGGGGTCCATGCCCCGGCATCATCGCACGAGGGCCCCGCGATATAGTGGCCCGACCCGATCCGCGCCCAGGAGGACCGCGTCATGACGGAGACCTACAAGCTCATCCTGGCAGGCGAGGAGGCCGACGCCGCCTCCGGCGAGACCTTCGAGAGCACCGACCCCTCCACCGGCAAGCCGTTCGCCACGGTGGCGAAGGCCGGCCCCGAGGACGTCCAGCGGGCGGCCGAGGCCGCGCGGCGCGCCTTCGACGAGGGCCCCTGGCCCCGGATGAAGGGTTCCGAGCGGGCCCAGGTCCTGATGGACGTGGCGAGCCGCATCAAGGAGCAGGGCAAGGAGCTCGCGGAGACCGAGGCCCAGGACTCCGGCGGCACGATCCGCAAGGGCCGCTTCTCGGACGTGGCGATGGCGATCTCGACCTTCCGCGTGTACGC
>DASUTZ010000153.1:0-15467 GCA_036374295.1 Actinomycetota bacterium | reverse complement strand
GGCCACCTCGGCCCGACAGACCCTCCGAGGCCTTCCCGAGGTCGAGCCACCCCCCGGAACCACGATGGCCGTCCTCCGCGAGGCCCGGGAAGCGCGGACGCCCTCGCGCTGGGCACGGCCTCTGCGCGTCGCAGCCGTCGTCATCCTCCTGGCCGGGGCCGCAGCCGGAGGCATCTACGTGTACGGTCAGCTCGGGGAGAGCGGCGGGGAGACCGCCCCGGCCGGGGACGGGGGCGACGCCGCCCAACCGGAGATCGAGGCGCCGGCCGCGGCGCCGGAGGAAGGAAGCGCGGACCAGGACGCCCAGAGCGGCCGAGCGGAGGCGCTCTTCGGCGGGGTGTACCCGCAGGTCCGTCGCACCGGCACCGAGCACACCCCGGACTCGATCGTGGCGCTGGCCGAGGACCTACGGGACGAGGCGCTGGAGCACCTCGAGGCCGGCTTCCCACCGGACGCCTTCGCCTTCTACGAGGCCTTCCCGGTCGCCTCGTTCCAGCCGGCGGCCCGGGACGCCCTGGCCTGCGCCGGCCAGGGCCTGGAACCCGAGCGCAGCGTCGCTCCGTACGTGATCGAGGACGCCTCGTGGGGGGGCCGGCCGGCCTGGGTCGTCTCGTACCTCCAGGGGCCCGAGCCCGCCGCCGCCTTCGATCGGGTCCAGATCCTCGTGGTGGATCGGGAGTCGTGCATCCTCGCCCACTTCGCCCAGCAGCGCCTGGACTAAACGAACGCCCCCCCGCGTTGGATGATCGGGCGTCTCCTGGGAGAATGAGCGAGTGACCGAGCGACAGGTCGTCATCATCGGGTCCGGGCCGGCGGGCTTCACCGCCGGCCTCTACGCGGCTCGGGCCAATCTCGAGCCGCTCGTCCTCAAGGGCATCGAGGCCGGCGGCCAGCTCATGCTCACCACCGACGTCGAGAATTACCCGGGGTTCCCCGAGGGGATCCTCGGCCCCGAGCTCATGGAGCTCTTCGAGAAGCAGGCGGTCCGCTTCGGGGCGGAGATGCTGCAGCAGAACGCCACGAAGGTGGACCTCTCCCGGCGCCCCTTCCGGGTCTGGTCGGGAGACGAGGAGCACGTCGCCCGGTCGGTGATCGTGGCCACGGGCGCCAAGGCGAAGATGCTGGGCCTCCCCTCGGAGCAGCAGCTGCTGGGTCACGGTGTCTCGACCTGCGCCACGTGCGACGGCTTCTTCTTCCGTGACCAGGAGCTCGTGGTCGTGGGCGGAGGCGATTCGGCTATGGAGGAGGCGCTCTTCCTTACCCGCTTCGCCTCGAAGGTCACGGTCGTGCACCGGCGGGACGAGCTCCGGGCCTCGAAGATCATGCAGGACCGGGCCTTCGAGAACCCGAAGATCGGGTTCGTCTGGGACTCGGTCGTCACGGACGTCCTGGGGAACGGCAAGGTCGAGGGCGTCCGGCTGCGAAACGTCAGGTCCGGAGAAGAGTCCGAGCTCCCCGCGGGCGGCATGTTCCTGGCGATCGGACACACGCCCAACACGGAGATCTTCAGGGGCCAGCTAGAGATGGACGACGTGGGCTACCTCAAGGTCGAGGAGCCGACGACGCGGACCAGCGTGGAGGGCGTCTTCGCCGCCGGCGACGCCGTGGACCACATCTACCGGCAGGCCGTGACCGCGGCCGGGATGGGGTGCAAGGCCGCGATCGACGCCGAGCGGTGGCTCGAGCGCCAGGGCCACTGACCGCCTCGGGATGCGCCGAGCCACCACCCTCGCGGTCCTCGGGCTTGCGGTCTTGACGGTCCCCCCGTCCACGGCTCCCGCCCAGGACTCTCCTCTCCAACCGCCCCCTGCCTACTACCGGCCCGTGATCACGGACGGGATGACCTTCCCGGTGGCCCGTTCGAACTGGCACTCGGTCATCACCTTCGGCCGCGACTGGCACGATCCTCGGTTCCGCATGATCGGGGGGCGCTGGCGGCTCGCCGGGGTCCACGAGGGGAACGACATCATCTCCGAGGAGGGCACGCCCATCCATTCGATGACCTCCGGGGTCGTGGAGGCGGTGGGCTGGACGTTCTACTCGGGGACGCGGGTGGGGGTGCGAGGGACGGATGGCCGCTACTACTTCTATGCCCACCTCTCCGAGGTCGCTCTCGGCGTCGCGGCCGGGTCACGGGTCGAGGCAGGCACGGTCCTGGGCCGGGTGGGCAACACGGGCTACGGGGACCCCGGGACGGAGGACGAGTTCCCGCCCCACCTCCACCTCGGGATCATGGAGGGCGGCTCCTGGGTAGACCCCTATCCGACGGTGCGACGGCTGTATCGCGAGAGCGTGCAGGCCACGACCCGGGGAGAACGGCGCCTCGCGCGGCTCATGCGGAACGGCGACACGGAGAGGTACGAGCGGCTGGCGGAGAGGCTGTACGCTGAGACGGAGGAATAGCCGCCCCACGCACGTCGTTGCAGGTAGGCGCCCGCAGTACCGAGGAGGAATCGAACGGATGAGCGAGATCATGACCGCCACGGATGCTGAGTGGGACAAGGTGCTCTCTTCCGACAAACCCGTGCTCGTGGACTTCTGGGCGGACTGGTGCGTGCCCTGCCACATGGTGTCTCCCATCGTGGAGGAGATCGGCCGGGAGAAGTCCGATGTCATGTCGGTGGCCAAGCTGAACGTCGACGACAACCCGCAGACCGCCCGCCGCTACGGCGTGATGAGCATCCCCACGCTGATCCTCTTCAAGGACGGTCAGGAGGCGGCCAGGGTGGTCGGAGCCCAGCCCAAGGAGTCCATCCTCAGCCAGATCGAGCCGTACGCGGGAGCCTGAGCCCGGCGTTGTCGCCGCCCCCCGGGCGGCACATACTCGATCCGTGAGGAGCATTCGCCGAGGCGACCGCGGCGACGAGGTCCGCGACGTCCAGGCGCGCCTGCTCGCCCTGGGCTACGTGATCAGACAGAGCGAGCTGGAGGAGGATCGGTTCGAGGGGTCCACCGACACGGCCGTCCGGGCGTTCCAGCAGGATCGAGGGCTGCTGGTGGACGGGCTCGTGGGCCCCCAGGCATGGGAGGAGCTCGTCGAGGCCGGCTATGCGCTCGGCGACCGTGTCCTGTACCTGCGGCACCCCCCGTTCCGAGGGGACGACGTCCGGGCTCTCCAAGCTCGGCTCAACACCCTCGGGTTCGACCCCGGACGGGAGGACGGGATCTTCGGCCGCCAGACCGAGGTCGCGATGCGCGACTTCCAGCGGAACGTGGGGCTCCCCCCCGACGGCATCGTGGGGAGCACGAGCCTCCAGGCGCTGGAGCGGCTCCGGGCCTCGGTCCCTGGACCGGGTCGGACGATGGTCCGAGAGACCGAGGACCTCCGGCTGGCCGGCTCGCTCGAGGGGAAGGTGGTCGCCATCGATCCCGCGCACGGTCCAGGGGACCCCGGGGAGGTAGGCCCGGGAGGATCCGTCGAGAGCGAGATCACCTATGCCATCGCCGAGCGCCTGGCCGAGGCGCTCGAGGGGCGTGGCGCGAAGCCGGTGCTGCTGCGCGAGCCCGGCGGGGACCCCCCGGTGGCCGCTCGGATCGACCGAGCGACCGCCTCCGGCGCCGACCTCCTCCTCTCGATCCACCTCAACCATCACGGGGATCCCACGGCCGAGGGGGTGGCCGCCTACTACTTCGGCCGCCTCGGCGCCGTCTCGGTGGCGGGGCGCGCCCTGGCCGAGGTGCTCTTGGAGCGGATCACGTCTCGGCTCGGCCTCCGCGACGGCCGGGCCCACCCCAAGGCCTTCCCCCTCCTCCGGGAGACCCCGATGCCGGCGGTCCATCTCGAGCCCGGCTTCATCTCGAACCCCCGGGAGGAGCGCCTCCTGAACGAGGGTCGGTTCCACCACGATCTGGCGGAGGCGATCGTGGAAGCCCTCGAGAGGTACTTCGCGGGGCTGGCGCCCTCCGACTAGCGAGGCAGGGGGAGCGCCTCGGCGGCGCGGGCCTCGGCGGGCGTCGTCACACCGAAGAGCTCCAAGCGCATCAGCGGTACCATCGGGTCCGGCCGGACCACGGCGAAGCGATTCGCGGCGAGGAAGGCCTCGGGGAGCACCCATCCTCCTTCCCACTCCGACTGCCCCAGCGACTCCATGGCGCGGAAGCCGCGGTCCACGAGGTCGCGGGCCACCGCCCGGATCATCTGGGAGCCCAGGCCACGCCCGCGGTGGCCCGACGCCACGTAACAGTAGGCCAGGTACACCGCGTCCGGCGAGACGCGACCCGCCCGGTAGCGGGCGACGCGCGGGAAGAGCGATGGTGGAGCGAACTGAGCGAAGGCCACTACCTCGTCGCCGTCGACCATCAGCTTCCCGCAGACCCCCCACTCCAGCAGCGTGGAGGAGAACCACTCCTCCTTATGGAACCGGGGGTCCGTGGGATCCTTCTGCTCGGTCTCCCAGAACACGCACTCCAGGACCTTGGGCGGCGCCGAGGACAGGTTCTCCAGACCGACGTCGACGACCTGGGGCACGTCAGCCCCGTCGACGGGCGAGCAAGGCGATCAGGGCGCCCGCCAGCGCTCCGAGGGCGAGGGCCTTCGCGGCTCGCCGCCCCTCCGGGCTCATGGTCCCGCGATCGCTGAGACGATCCTGTCCAGGTCGTCGTCGGACCCGAACTCGATGACGATCTTCCCCTTACGCCGTCCCCGCTGAACCCTGACACGCGTCGCGAGAGCGTCCCCCAGAAGCTCCTCGACCTGGACGGCGCGCGGGTCAGGCTCCGGAGCCCCCCGCTCAGCACTCCGCTCACCCGCTCCGTGGTAGGTGCGCACAAGCTCCTCCACCTGGCGGACGGAGAGTCCCTCCGCCGCCACGCGGAGGGCGAGCGCCTCCTGACCCTCCACGTCGTCCAGGGCCAGCAGGGCGCGAGCGTGGCCCGCCGACAGCCGCCCCTCCCCCACCAAGCGCTGGACCGGGGGCGGCAGCTGCAGCAGCCGGATCGTGTTCGTCACGTGGGACCGCGAGTACCCCAGACGCTCCGCCAGCTCGTCGTGCGAGGCCCCGAGGTCCTCCAGCAGCTCTTGGAACGCGGCGGCCTGCTCCAGGGGGGAGAGGTCCTCCCGGTGGATGTTCTCGATGATCGCCTCGCGCAGCGAGTCGGTGTCGTCGGTGTCCCTGATCACCGCAGGGATCGTGGCCAGGCCGGCCACCTTCGCCGCGCGCAGCCGCCGCTCCCCAGCCACCAGCTCGTACCCGTCCTCGCGCCGCCTCACCACGATGGGCTGGAGGACGCCCACCTCCCGGATCGAGCTGGCCAGCGCAGCGATGCCTTCCTCGTCGAACGCCTCCCTCGGCTGACGGGTGTTGGGGGCGATCGCGGCGAGCGGGATCTCCAGGAGCCCACCCTCGTCGGTCGCCCCCGGGATCAGGGCCGAGAGCCCCCTTCCGAGTCCACCCCGCTGTTTCACGACTCGTCTCCCTTCCTCCGGAAGAGCCCCCGCCTCCTCTTGACGGCCGGCTCGGGCTCCTGCTCTTCCTCTCCATCGAGGTCCTCCGAGCTGGGCTCGGGGAGAACCACCTCCGGCATGTCCTCGGTCGGCATGGGGGCCTCGACCTCCCGCGGACCCTGAGCCACCTCCGACGCCAGCGCCCTGTACGCCTTCGCCCCCTTAGATCCCGGGTCGTAGGTCGTGATCGGCTGGCCGTACCCCGGTGCCTCCGACAGCCGCACGCTCCGAGGTATGAGGGTGTCATACACCCTTCGCCCGAAGTACTTCCGGACCTCCGCCACGACCTGCTCGGCCAGCTTCGTCCTCGAGTCGTACATCGTCAGCACGATCCCGGTCAGCCGCAGTCTCGGGTTGAGGTTCTGCTGGACCAGCCTCACGTTCCGAAGCAGCTGCCCCAGCCCCTCCAGCGCGTAGTACTCGCACTGGATGGGGACGATCAGCTCATCGGCCGCGGCCAGGGAGTTCACGGTGAGGAGGCCGAGCGAGGGTGGGCAGTCCACGATCACGTAGTCGAACATCTCCACCACCCCGTCCAGCGCTCGGGCCAGCCGCATCTCCCTCGAGAACTGGCTCACGAGCTCGATCTCGGCCCCCGCCAGATCGATGGTCGAGGTGATCGCGGAGAGGCCCTCCACCGCGGTCGCCATGATGGCACGGGTGGCCGGAAGTCCCGCGGCCAGAACCTGATAGGTGGTGATCTCGCGGTCCTGCGGCGAGACCCCCATCCCGGTGGACGCGTTCCCCTGTGGATCCATGTCCACGACCAGGACGCGTGCCCCGGACTCGGCCAGGGCCGCGCCGAGGTTCACGGCTGTGGTGCTCTTCCCCACGCCTCCTTTCTGGTTGGCCACCGCGATGATCCTGCCGCGGGTCTCAGCGGCTGGCTGCTCGTAGGAACCCTCGACTCGAACTTGAGGGTCTGGGGGAGTGGGCTGCGGCGGGATGGGGGGGCCCGGCGTCTGCTCCGGCCGCGGCTCCGGCGCCTCGGCCTGGGCCTCGCCCTCAGGCATCGGACGCTCCTGGGGCGCATGCTCCACGTCCGGCTCGCTGGGGGCGTGCTGCGATCCCCCGTCCGGCGGGGAAGGCTCCGCGTGAGGCCGCTCGTCGTCGAGGCTCACCGCCGCCCCATGATAACGAGCGGCGACGAGGAATCAAGAACCGAGATCTCCCCGTCCACGCCCGCCGAGCGGGCCGCCCCCACGGGATCCTCCAGTCCCCGGCCACCGAAATACACGAGGCGGCCGCCGGGCCTGAGGAGGGGGGCGGCGGCCCTCCAGCTACGCTCCAGGGAAGCGAAGGCGCGGGCCGTGGCCAGGTCGGCCGGAGCCGTCCGCCCGGCCCGGACCCGCTCCCCCACCGACTCGACGCGATCGGGAAGCACCCGGACGTTCTCCAGCTTCAGCAGGTCGATGGCGAGCTCCAGGAATCCGGCTCGGCGGCGCCGGGACTCGATCAGCACGAATTCGCGACCGGGGAGCGCGATGGCGAGCGGGATCCCCGGGAGGCCGGCGCCCGAGCCCAGATCGAAGCAGCGCGCGTCGTCTTCGCGAAAGGCCTGAGTCGCGCGAAGGGAGTCGTCGATGTGCCTCTCCCTGAGGTTCTCCGCGTCGGAGGCGGCGATCAGTCCCATCGGGAGGGCCCGGGACCTAAGGAGCTCTTCGTACTCGTCGAGACGTTTCACGTGGAACCGACGGAGGAGGGTTTCACGTGAAACCTATCGCCGCTTGCGGATCACCACGCGCCGCTTCGGCTCCTGCCCCTCGCTCCCCGACTCCAGCTCGGTGAACTCCGCTACGACGTCGTGCACGATCTTCCGCTCGAAGGGCGTCATCGGCTCCATCGTGTGGCGGCGACCGGACCTCTGGACCTTCTCTGCGGCATCGCGGGCCCGCTCGACCAGCTGGGCGCGTCGTCGCTTCCGATAGTCCTCGACGTCCACCACGATCCGGCACCGCTCGGCGGTTCGCCGCTGCACGGCCGCCCTGGTCAGCTCCTGGATCGCGTCGAGGGTCTGGCCGTGCCTCCCGATCAGGAGGCCCATCACGTCGGGATCGCCGGCGGCCACGACGTCGAGGTACTGCACGTTCTCGTGGGTCTCCTCCTCGACCTCGGCCTTCACTCCGAGCCGCTCCATCAGGCCGGAGAGGAAGTCGATGGCCACCTGAAGCTGCTCCTCGGTGGCCTGGCCGAGCACGGTGCGCCGACGAACCCTGACCACCGCGCCCTTGCTCCCGATCCCCAAGAGGCCCTTCTGAGGCTCCTGGAGGACCTCGACCTGAGCTTCCTGCTCGGTGATGCCGAGTTCCTCGAGGGCGGCCTCGACCGCCTCCTCAACGCTTGCGGCGCTTCTTTCGACCTCTTCCGTCACGACGTCCTCCGCTCTTCCGGGGCGGCGGCTTGGGCTCGGGGTCCTCGCCGTCGCCCTTGGCCGCGGTCGGCTTGGCGGGGGCAGCCTGCGCCTCACCCGCCTCGCGCTTCTTGATCATCACGTACTGCTGGCCGATCTGCCACATGTTCGTGGTCACCCAATACACCAGGACCCCGGCCGGGATGGAGAGCGAGATGAACCCCAGGAAGATCGGCATGATCCGCCCGATCGTCTGAGCGCCCGGCTGCTGGCTCCCTGAGACCGCCTGCATCTGCCTCGTCTGGTAGAAGGTGGAGAGGACCATCAGGGCGATCAGCCCATAGTATCCCACCAGGGTCAGAGCGCTCCCTTCGGCCCCCCTCGGCGCGCACTGCCGGAAGGCCTCCTCCGACTGGGCCTGCGTGGCCGAGCAGGAGAGGTACATCCCGAGGAACGGCTCGCCGTCCTCGATGATCGCCTCGAAGAGGGCGCCGTCCTCGGGGAGGTGTCCCGTGCCCACCGGCGTCTCGCAGCGGAACCGCACCTGCCCGCCCTCGCGCTCCGGGCTGCATCGGGTCAGGACGTCCCGAGGCTGGATCGGCTCTCCATCCCGCTCCCGCCACTCGGAGACCGGGATCGCCTTCTCGAAGTTCCCGTCGCCATCCGAGTCGCACTCCAGCTCATTCGGCGCGGTCCCGCTGATACCCGGCTCGCCCACCGGCCGGCAGAACGCATCCTCCACCGCCCCGAAGGAGACCGGCTCCGCGGGGACCGCGATCTCGGGCGTGGCCGCCCGCAGCACCGCATAGAGGGCGAAGAACACGGGGAGCTGAAGGAGGAGGGGGAGACAGCCCCCCAGCGGGTTGGCGCCGTGCTCCCGGTAGAGCTTCATCATCTCCTCGTTCAGCTTCTGTCGGTCCCCCTTGTACTTCCGCTGGAGCTCCTTCATCTTGGGCTGGAGCCGCCCCATCGCCTGCATGGAGCGGGTCTGCTTGATGGTGAGGGGGAGGAGCAGCAGCCGCACCGCGATCGTGAGCAGCACGATCGCCACCCCGTACACCGGGACCACGTCGTACAGGAAGCTGAGCGCGTAGCCCAGGGTCTGCAGAAGGACGCCGGCGATCTGCTCCATCAGGCGGACCCCTGTATGACCCCGTCACGCCTGGGCGGGACCTGGTCCACCCCGCCCGGGGTCAGAGGGCTGCACCGGAGCACTCGCCACAGGGCCAAACCGCCTCCCTTGAAGGCCCCGTGCACTCGGATCGCCTCCTCGGCGTACGCCGAGCACGACGGGTGGAAGCGGCAGCGCCCCGCGTACGTCCCGCGGAAGAGCCTCCGGTATCCGCTGATGAGCCCCAGGAGGAGGACTCGAGCGGGCAGGCCGGCCCACCAGAGGGCCCGACTCACAACACGCCCGCCCGCGTCAGCACGTCCTCGACCTCCTCGATCAGCTCCGTCGTCGTGGCTCCCTCGATCTGCGGTCGCGCGACCAGGACCACGTCGGCGGACTCCCTCAGCCTCGGGGCCACCGCCTTCCAGGCCTCCCGGATCACCCGTTTCGCCCGGTTCCTCCGGGCCGCCCCACCCACCGACCTCCCGGCCACGACGGCCGTTCGGGGGGCCTGGTCGGTCGGGGCCAGGTACAGCGTGACGCGCCTCGAGCGCAGCGGCCTCCCGCCCATCAGCCCTCGGATCTCGCTTCCCCTGAGGCTACGCGCTGAGGCGGGCACGGCCCTTCGCCCGTCGCCTGGCGAGGATCGCGCGGCCCCCCCGGGTGCGCATACGGGTCCTGAAGCCGTGGCGGCGCTTGCGTCTGCGATTGCTCGGCTGATAGGTGCGCTTCACGAATACGGGAGTATACGCACCGCCGACGGGGCCGGTCCACGTGGGCGGCGCTGACCTGCGGCGATGCGCGCCGGACCCGAACGAGCGAACACGAAGCCGCAGGTCAGCGCCGCCCCATTGCTTTCCGCGTGAGGGGGGTGCTAATATCCGCGTCGCTTCCCTGGGGTCGCCTTCCGGCGGCCCCCTTGTACTTCCCCGGCGGATTTCACACATGTGGAAAGAGGCTGTGGAAAACCTCCCGGGAGGGCTGAGCGACCCCGACGCCCATGACCTGTGGACGAGAGCGGCGGGCGCCGCGCGCGGACGGGTCTCGCCGAGCACCTACGACATGTGGTTCGCTGACGTGCGCGGCCGCCGGCTCGAGGGAGACACGATCGAGCTGGCCACCCCCACCGAGTACGCACGGGCCTGGCTGTCGTCCCATCACGAGGACCTGATCCGGAGCGCGGTGGCGGAGGCTGCGGGCCGACCCCTCGACGTCCGGCTGGTGGTCGAGGAGCGCCCGGAAGGCCCACCGGAGGAACCGGACGAGCGCCCGGTCTCCGAGGACGTCCCCCCGTACCAGCGCTTCCCCGACCGCTACACGTTCGAGACCTTCGTCCTCGGCCCGTCGAACCGGTTCGCACACGCCGCGGCGATGGCGGTGGCCGAGGCCCCGCCCTCCAAGGCCTACAACCCTCTCTTCATCTACGGGGGAGTGGGGCTGGGGAAGACCCATCTGCTCTACGCGATCGCCACCCACATGAACAAGCTGATCGAGGGCGTCCGCGTGAAGTACGTCACCTCGGAGGCCTTCGTCACCGAGTTCATCCGGGCCGTCCGGGAGCGGCAGGGCTACCAGTTCCAGCGGCGCTACCGTGACGTGGACGTGCTGCTCGTCGACGACATCCAGTTCCTGGCCCGGGCCGAGGAGACCCAGACCGAGTTCTTCCATACGTTCAACGCGCTCCACGGCTCGGGGAGCCAGATCGTGATCGCCAGCGACCGGCCGCCCCAGGAGCTGGCGGGGCTCGAGGAGCGGCTCCGCAACCGGTTCAGGTGGGGCCTCTGCGTGGACGTCCAGCCCCCCGACCTTGAGACGCGGATCGCCATCCTCCAGAAGAAGGCCGAGCGGGACCACATGGAGGTCCCCGACGCCGTCCAGCACTTCATCGCCAACAAGTTCGACATGAACATCCGCGAGCTCGAGGGGGCGCTGCTGCGGGTCGCCGCCTTCGCCTCGCTCTCGGGCGTGAAGGTGGACCTGCCGCTCGCCGAGCGCGCTCTCGAGGACCTGATCCCCCAGACGGGCCAGGAGATCCCGCCCGAGCTCATCATGGAGCAGTCGGCCCAGTACTTCAGCCTCCGGCGCTCTGATCTGGTGTCCAAGAGCAGGTCTCGTCCTCTGACCACCGCCCGGCACATCGCCATGTACCTCCTGCGTGAGCTCTCGGGGCTCTCCCTGATCAAGATCGGCGAGCTGTTCGACCGCGATCACTCGACCGCGCTTCACGGGATCAAGAAGATCGAGGCCCTGATGCCCGCTCGCGGCTCGACGTACAGGCAGGTGCAGGAGCTGACGAAGACGGTCCGATCGCTGGCGAGAGGCGGGGGATGACCTGTGGAGAAGATCGCGGCCTCTCGGTGGGTGGCGCTCCGGCGCGCGCCTCATCCCGAGCCCGTCCCCAGAACGTCCCATGTCAGACCCCCGCGCTACCCTGGGCGAACGATGGGTTCTCCACAGTTCCACAGCCCCTACGACTGTCAGTGGTTTGGAAAGGAAGAAGGCGTTTCTCGAGAGCGGGAGGTGGCCTGTGAAGTTCAGGTGTGAACGCGACACGCTAGCCGAGGCGCTGGCGACCGCGCAGCGGGGGGTCTCGACCCGTCCGGGGATCCCCGCTCTGACAGGGGTGATGCTCGAGGCGGGGAGCGAGGGTCTCACCGTCACCACGACCGATCTCGAGGTCACGACGCAGGTGCACGTCCCGGTGGAGGTCGCCGAGGAGGGGAACGCCCTCGTACCGGCGAGGCTGGTCGCGGAGATGGTGAAGTCCCTGCCCCTCGACGACGTCGACATCGCGGCGGACGGCTCGACCGCTCGGGTGACCTGCCGGAGCTTCGAGGGCACCCTGCGCTGCCTGCCGGCCGAGGACTTCCCCCAGCTCCGCCAGCCGGAGGGGATCCGTCTGACCCTGGAGGCCCCGGCCTTCGGGGAGGCGGTGGCGCAGGTGGTCAAGGCGGCGTCCCGCGACGAGGCCCGCCCGATCCTGACGGGCGTGCTGTTCGAGGCGAACCGCGAGGGCCTCACCATGGCCGCCACCGACTCCTACCGGCTGGCCGTCCGAGAGCTGCAGGCCACCGGCGACGGCGAGGGGAAGGCGCTCGTCCCCGAGCGGGCCATCAGCGAGGTGGGCCGGGCCGCGGCGGCGGAGGAGAAGGGCGAGGTGGAGGTGGTGATCGGGCAGGCGCAGGCCTCGTTCCGGGTCGGGGAGCTCCGCTTGATCTCGAGGCTGATCGAGGGTGAGTTCCCGAACTTCCGTCAGCTCATCCCCGAGCCCGGCGGAAACAAGCTCCTGGCTCCGAGGCAGGAGTTGCTCGAGGCGGTGCGTCGCGTCGGCCTCCTGGCGCGCGACAACGCGCCCGTGCGCCTCGAGCTGAACGCGCTTGGCCTGCGCCTGACCTCCTCCTCGCCCGACCTCGGCGACGCGGTCGAGGCGATGGAGGCGAGCTATGAGGGCGAGGAGCTGACCGTGGCCTTCAACCCGTCCTACCTGGGGGACGGGCTGGCGGCGGTGACCGACGAACGCGTGCACGTGGAGCTGCGGGACGGGCTGAAGCCGGCGATCCTCCGCGGGGAGGCCGGCGATGCCTACACCTATCTCGTGATGCCGGTGCGTCTGCCCGCCCCCGTGGGCTAGGTGCGGCTCGCGTGGATCGAGGTCCGGGACTTCCGGAACCACGCCCGAACCCGGCTCGAGGTGCCAGCCGGGCTGACCGCCGTGGTCGGCGCGAACGCCCACGGGAAGACGAACCTCCTCGAGGCCGCGCACTACCTGCTGACGCTGTCGTCGCCTCGGACGTCTGCCGATCAGCCTCTGATCCGGGAGGGGGCGGGATCCGCCTTCCTTCGGGGCGAGGTCGAGACGGCGGCCGGACGCGTGCTCGTCGAGGTCGAGATCCGTCCCTCCGGGGCCAACCGCATCCAGGTGAACCGGTCGTCGGTCAGAAGGAAGCGCGACCTCCGGAGCCGTGTCCGAAGCGTGTTCTTCATCCCCGAGGACCTGGCGATCGTCGCCGGCGGCCCCGAGGAGCGTCGGCGCTTCCTGGACGAGGCGGCCTACGGCCTCTGGCCGATGCGGGAGGGGGAGCGGCGGGCCTACGACCGGACGCTGAGGCAGCGGAACCGCCTGCTCAAGGAGCACGAGGGGCCGGGGGCACCGGCGGAGCTCGAGGCCTGGGACGTCGAGCTGATCTCGGCCGGCGTGCTGGTCACGGCGGCCAGGGCGGCGGCCGCCGAGCGCGTCGCCCCCAGGGCGTCCCAGCGGTACGAGGGGCTCTCGGGGGACCGTCTCTTGGTCGCCTACGCCCCCTCTGTGGCGGGGAAGGACCTGGAGGCCGCCTTCCGGGAGGGGCTGGCCGCTCGTCGCCGGGACGAGCTGATCAGGCGCACAACGCTCGTGGGGCCTCACCGAGACGACCTCGAGCTGGCCGTCCGAGGTCGGACGGCGCGGAGGTTCGCGTCGCACGGGGAGGCCTGGGCGGCGGCCCTGTGCTTCCGGCTGGGGCTGACCGGGGCCCTCGAGGCCGAGGTGGGGGAGCCGCCGGTTCTGCTCCTGGACGACCCCTTCTCGGGGATCGACCCGGAGCGCCGGCGCCGTCTCGCGGCCTCGCTGAGCGGCGGTCCCCAGACCCTGCTCGCCGTGCCCGACGAGACCCAGATCCCGGATGGAGCCGTCGTGTGGGAGGTGCGTGATGGAGCGGCCACGCCGAGGTGACCCGCCGTCCGAGCCCACCGGGGTGGGGGAGATCCTGCGAGGCCTGCTGAGCGAGGGGCCCCTTCGCCGAGGTCTGCGCTTGGGGCGCCTGGGACGGGTCTGGCCCCAAGTGGTGGGGGAGCGGCTGGCCCCCGTCACGGCGCCCGTCTCCCTGGACGAGGGAGGCCTCGTGGTGTCGGCCTCGACGCAGGCCTGGGCAGCCCAGGTGCGCTTCTTGGCAGACGAGATCGGGCGGCGGGCGGCGGAGGTTCTGGGAGAGGATCCGCCCCCGCCGGTGAGGGTCGTGGTGGGCCCGGAGCGGCCCAAGCGAGGGGCCTGACAGGGCGGGGGCGACGGTCCTCGATGGTATAATCACATCGACGAAACCCGCGCGGTGCAGCCCCTTTCGGTACGGCCGCCTTCACCCTGTGCGCGGGGCCATCACGGAGGGTACGTGGCGCAAAAGACCTCGAAGACGACGAAAAGGACCCGCAAGAGCGGCTACACGGCTGCAGACATCACCGTCCTCGAGGGACTCGAAGCGGTTCGCAAGCGACCCGGGATGTACATCGGGTCGACCGGGCCCCGCGGCCTCCATCATCTCGTCTACGAGGTCGTGGACAACGCCGTGGACGAGGCCCTCGCCGGCCACTGCACCAAGATCAAGGTGGTGCTCAGGAAGGACGGGGGCGTCCTCGTCGAGGACAACGGGCGTGGGATCCCCGTCACCAAGATCCCCGGCCAGAAGGACCGGCGCCCCGCGGTGGAGGTGGTCCTCACCACCCTTCACGCCGGCGGGAAGTTCGATGGGAAGTCCTACGCGGTCTCGGGCGGCCTCCACGGCGTGGGCGTCTCCGTGGTGAACGCGCTCTCCCGTCGCCTCGAAGTGGAGGTGATGCGGGACGGGCACACCTGGACCCAGGTCTACGAGCGGGGCAAGCGCCTCTCCGCGCTGAAGAAGGGGAAGGCCACGAAGCGGTCGGGCACGACCGTGGTGTTCTGGCCCGACCCGGAGATCTTCGAGGAGCTCGAGTTCAAGCGCGACATCCTCGCCGAGCGGCTCCAGGAGCTCTCCTTCCTCACGGGGGGCGTGGAGATCACCCTCGTCGACGAGCGCGAGCGGAAGCCGTGGGAGGCCGTGTTCAAGGCCAGGGGAGGCCTTGCCGACTTCGTCAAGCACATCAACCAGTCCAAGGAGCCGATCCACGCCCGCGTGATCCACTTCGATGCCAAGGGGAAGGACGCCGAGGTCGAGGTGGCGATGCAGTGGAACGGCAGCTACGCGGAGTCGCTCCACTCGTTCGCCAACACGATCAACACCCACGAGGGCGGGACCCACGAGGAGGGCTTCAAGAAGGCCCTGACCAACGTCGTCAACCGCTACGCGCGGGCCAAGGGGCTGCTCAAGGAGAAGAACGAGAACCTCGTGGGCGAGGACATCCGCGAAGGGCTCGCCGCGATCCTCTCGGTGAAGATCAAGGATCCTCAGTTCGAGGGCCAGACCAAGACGAAGCTGGGCAACACGCCAGTCCGCTCGCTGGTGGAGACGACCGTCAACGAGCACTTCATGACCTGGCTCCAGGAGAATCCTGGGCCGGCCAAGCGCATCTTCCAGAAGTCCGAGCAGGCCGCGAAGGCCAGGATCGCGGCGCGCCAGGCCCGCGACCTCACGCGGCGGAAGGGCCTGCTGGACTCGTCGCTCCCGGGGAAGCTCGCCGACTGCCAGCTCACGGACCCCGAGGTGTGCGAGCTGTTCATCGTGGAGGGGGACTCGGCGGCCGGGCCGGCGATCCAGGCCAGGGACCCCGCCTACCAGGCGATCCTCCCCATCCGCGGGAAGATCCTCAACGTGGAGAAGGCCCGCCTCCACAAGATC